>DASVWD010000157.1 GCA_036389795.1 Longimicrobium sp. | reverse complement strand
CTGATACCACTTTGCAGAGCATCGTTCGGGTACAGCTTTCTGATAGAGCATCACACAGAGGACACAGAGGACACAGAGAAACTTCAATCGCGTCTTCAGTTCCTCCGTGTTCTCTGTGTCCTCTGTGTGATTCCAATCTGTTCGGAACCAGAACAATGCTCGGCAATCTGGTATCAGAGGCTCGTTTCAAACGGATGCCGGGGAGGCGCGCGACGCGAAGCTTGACACGTGCACATCCGTTCCCGGCCTGTGGCGGCGGTGTCTCGATAGGGACGTATCCCGGACAGCGCGCGCATTGGGCCGTCCTGCGCACTGGAGGGACGTTCCGTGTAATTCCGTTCCTCCGCAGGGGGTTGGGCGGGCCCGGCGCGGGCTCGGAAAGGGGCGCGGAAGGTGCCTGCGCGGCGCGTGCCCACCGCCCGCGGCTCCCGCGGGCACGTCCCCTTCCCGGTAATGCGGAGGCCTTCATGCACCCTTCCTGGAGCGACCAGTTCACCGTCCCCGGCTGGTTCGGGCACGAGACGCAGGGCGCGGCGGTCGCCGTGGCCGACGTCAGCGGCAACGGCCGGCCGGACCTCGTCGTGTTCCACCTGGACAACCCTGCCGGCGAGAACCACGGCTACTACCGGATCGGCTGGAACCTGAACCCCTACGGCCAGGTCACCGGCGGCTGGAGCGACGTCAAGCCGGTCCCCGGCTGGTTCGGCGCCGAGAACCAGGGAGCCGGGATCGCGGTGGCGGACGTCAGCGGCAACGGGCGCCCCGACCTGGTGGTGTTCCACGTCACCAACCCCGCGGGCGAGAACCAGGGCTTCTACCGCATCGGGTGGAACCTGGACACCAGCGGCAACGTGACGGGCGGGTGGACCCCGGTGCAGCAGGTGCCGGGGTGGTTCGGGGCCGAGGACCAGGGGGCCGACATCGCCGTGGCCGACATCAGCGGCAACGGCCGGCCGGACCTGCTGGTGTTCCACATCACCAACCCGCCGGGCGAGAACCACGGCTACTACCGCATCGGCTGGAACCTGGACGCGGGCGGGGTAGGGGCCGTGACCGGCGGGTGGAGCCCGGTGAAGGAGGTGTCGCGCCTGTGGCTGCCGGAGCACCAGGGCGCCGGGGTGGCGATCGCCCGGGTGGGCGCCGCCCGCCACCTGGTGGTCTTCCAGCTGGCCGACTTCGAGGGCGAGAACCAGGCGTTCTACAACGTGGGCTGGAACCTGAGCGCCGCGGGAGACGTGGCCGGCGGGTGGAGCCGGGGCGCGCGGGTCCCCGGCGGGTTCGGCCCCGAAGACCAGGGGGCGGGGATCGCGGTGGCGGACCTGCAGGGCGACGGCGGGCAGGACCTGGTGGTCTTCCACGTCCAGAACCCCGTGGGCGAGAACCGCGGGCAGTACCGCGTGGGCTTCAACTTCCTCCTGGAAAACGCCGAGGCGCTGGCGGTGCACGCGGCGCTGCTCGGCAACGGCCGCGTGCTCTACTTCGGCGGGAGCGAGAACGACCCCGCCGCGAACGACAACGGCCAGGTCGACACCGCCCGCGTGTGGGACCCCGCCACCCAGGCCATCGCCTACGTGCGCGCCCCGGCCCACGACCTCTTCTGCAGCGGGCACGCGCTCCTCCCCGACGGGCGGCTCCTGGCCGCGGGGGGGACCGACGACTACGGGAGCTCCAGCCACGAGGGGAACTTCAGCGGCCTGCGCGAGGCCACCCTCTTCACCCCCGCCGCCCAGGCCTTCGCGGCGGCCGCGCCGATGCCGGCCGGCGGGCGCTGGTACCCCACGCTGGTGACGCTCCCGGACGGGCGCATCCTGGCCATGTCCGGCATCCCGGGCGAGGGGGACGCGCGCCACGTCAACACCACGCTCGAGGTCTTCCAGCCCAGTCCGGCGCCCGCGGGGAGCTGGGTCCGCGCGGGCGAGCGGCACGACGTTCCCGAGACCTACCCGCGGCTGCACGTGCTCCCCACCGGCGAGGTGCTGTGCGCCAGCCCGATGTCGGGCGACACCATGAAGTGGAACCCCGCCACGGGCGCGTGGACGACCGTGTCGACCGGCACCGGCTACCCGGTGGGCTACTGGTGGTCGTCGGTGCTCTTGCCGCTGCAGCCGCCCGACTATCGCACCCGGGTGCTGGAGGTGGGCGAGGTGAGCCCGCGGCTGCTGGATTTGGGTCCGGGCGGGAGCGCCACCGGCGCGGCCTGGGCGTCGCTCACCGGGCGCGTGGTGCCGGCCACGCCCCGGCACGGCGCCAACCCGCGCCGCCGCCAGTGCAACGCGGTGCTCCTCCCCGACGGCAAGGTGCTGGTGGTCGGCGGTACCGCCTCCACGGAAGACACCGACGCGCAGGCGGTGCTGATCACGGAGATCTTCGACCCGCAGACGGGCGCCTGGTCCACGGCGGGGAGCATCGCCGTCCCCCGCGTCTACCACTCGGTGGCGCTCCTGCTGCCGGACGGGCGGGTGTGGGTGGCGGGCTCCAACCACGACGGGAAGCAGGGGCGCACCCAGGAGCTGCGCCTGGAGGTCTACTCGCCGCCGTACCTGGGGTGGGGGGCCGCGCGCCCGTCGGTGAGCGCGCCGGCGCTGGTGCGCTACGGCACCTCGTTCACCGTGGGCTCGCCGCAGGCGGCGGCCATCGACGCGGTGACCCTGGTGCGCTGCGGCTCGGTGACGCACGCCTTCAACGCGGACCAGCGGCACCTCTTCCTCTCCATCACGGGCCGGACCACGAGCTCGCTCACCGTGGCCGCGCCCCCGAACGCGCGCGTGGCGCCGCCGGGGTGGTACATGCTCTTCGGCATCGACCGCCTGGCGGACGGGCGGCAGGTGCCTTCGGTGGGGAGGCTGGTGCAGGTGGGGCCGTGAGGAGCGGGAGAGTGCGAAATGCGAGGTGCGAAGTGCGTGACGCCGGGATCCGGAGGCCGGATCTTGCCGGCCGCCGGGAGCGGTGCCATCCTGCGGCATGGCATCCGAGACCGAACTCCGGGACCAGCTCGCCCTCGACCGCACCTTCCTGGCGAACGAGCGCACCCTGCTCGCGTACGTCCGCACCGCGCTCGCGCTCGCCGGGGCGGGGGCCGGACTGCTCGGGTTCGTCGAAACCCCGGCCGCCCGGAGCGGGGGCTGGGTCCTGCTCGTGGCCGGCGCGCTCGTGATGGTGCTCGGGATCTGGCGGTTCCTCACCGTGCGGCGGCACCTGCACCGGAACCGCACACCCGCCGCACAGGCCTGACGCCGCGCGCGATCGAAGGCGGTGGCGCGCCGAGGCCATGCTTCTCGATCGGGCCTGCCGTGCGGCGGTGATCGTGGCCGCACAGCTCTCTCGCAAGAGCGTCCCTCTCCCGTGGCGGCGCGGGAGAGGGCATCTTGTTCGTGCTGACCTTCTCTCCCGGTCGCCGGCTCTCCTCCCCTCCTTTCCTCGTCGACCATGGCCATCGTACAGGCCGACCCGTCTCGCGCCGCTACCCGCGAACCGACGGCATCCGACGCGCCGCCGCCGCGGCCGCCGGTGGCGTGGGCGGTCGTGGGCGCGCTCGCGGCCGTCAAGCTGGCGCTGCACCTGGCGACCAACGCCTTCACGCCGTACGGCGTCCACCGCGACGAGCTGCTGTACCTGGCGATGGGGCGGCATCTGGAGCTGTGGCGGATGGAGTTCCCGCCGTTCATCGCCATCGCGGCGGAAGCGGAGCGCGCGCTCTTCGGCGACTCGCTGCTCTCGATCCGGCTGCTGCCGGCGCTCGCGGGGACGCTCGTCCTGGTGCTGGCGGCGCTCGCGGCGCGCGAGCTGGGGGGCGGGCGCTTCGCGCAGGGGGCGGCGGCGCTGGCGGTGCTCTCGGGCGTCCTCTTCCAGCGCACGGCCAACCTCTTCCAGCCCGTGGTCTTCGACCAGCTCTGGTGGACGCTGGCGCTGTACGCGCTGCTGCGGCTGCGCCGCTCGGGCGACCCGCGCTGGTGGCTCGCGGTGGGGCTGGCGTGCGGGGCGGGGCTCCTCACCAAGTTCAGCATCCTCTTCTTCGGCGCGGCGCTCGCCGGGGCCGTCCTGCTCACCCGGCACCGGCGCGACTTGCTGACGCCCTGGCCCTGGCTGGCGCTCGCCGCCGCGCTCGCCGTCGGCAGCCCGAGCCTGGTCGGCCAGGTGCGGCTCGGTTTCCCGGTGGCAGGCTCGATGTCCGACCTCCAGGAGTCGCAGCTCGCGCACGTGGGCTACCTGGACTTCCTGCTCGGCCAGGTGATGATGATCGGCCCGGCGTTCGTGCTCGCGGCCGCAGGCGCCGTCTCGCTCCTGGCGGGGCGGGCGAGGGCGTTCCGGGTCGCGGGGTGGGCGTGCGTGCTAGCGGTGCTGATCCTGATGCTGCTGCACGGGAAGGCCTACTACGCGGGGCCCGTCTACCCGCTGCTGCTGGGCGCGGGCGCGGCGTGGCTGGCGGACTTGCGGGGGCGCGGGGCCGGTGCGCTGCGCTGGGGCCTGGTGGCGGTGGTCGCGGCCGTGGGGATCGTGCTCCTGCCGCTCGGCGTGCCGATCCTGCCGCCCGAGCGGATGGCGGCGTACACCCGCTCGGTGGGGATGGAGGAGGCCAACCGCAACAACCGCGGGGAGATGGAGCGGCTGCCGCAGGACTACGCCGATATGCTCGGCTGGCCGGAGCAGGTCCGCGAGATCGCGCGGGTCTACCGCTCGCTGCCGCCGGAGAAGCGCGCGAAGGCGGTGGTGTGGGGCGGCAACTACGGCGAGGCGGGCGCCATCGACTTCTACGGGCCGCGCTGGGGGCTGCCGGGCGCGGTGAGCGACGCGGGCACGTACTGGTTCTTCGGCCCGGGGCGCCTCCCCGGCGAGGTGCTGATCACCATCGGCGAGCCGGCGGAGGACCTGCGCCCGCTCTTCCGCACCGTCACCCGCGCCGGCTACGTCGACCACCCCTGGGCCGTCGGCGAGGAGCGCGGCAACACCATCTACGTGGCCGAGGGGTTCACCACCACGCTCCAGGCGCTCTGGCCGCAGCTGCGGGAGGACGATTGAAGAGGGTTCGTCCAGGGTGAGACCATCCAGGGGCGAATGAATTCGCTGCAACAACTACACGAAGTTCGCCTGCACAGGCGAATGAATTCGCCGCTACGACTACACGAAGTCCGCCTGCGCGGACTGGCGGGCTGCGCCCGCGCGCTTCGCGCCTCGAAGCCAGCCTGCCTGCGCTGAAAGCAGCCTCCGCACCGAACCAGCCTGCGCAGGCAGGCTTCTCGCCGTTGTTGCCGCGGATTCATCCGCCCGGCAACCCGCCCCGGCACCCGCCATCTGTTCCGCTTGTCCCTTCCGGAGCGCCCGTCTATCTTCGGGGCAGGGAGGCGCGACACGCTGAACCTGCCGCCTCCCGGGAGAAGTACCGATGCACGCAGTCCAGCTTTCCCGCTGGGCGGCCGTCTGGCTGACGGCCCTCGTGGTCGTCGCCGTGGTGGTGGCGATGGGCTACGGGCTGGTCGCCCTGCCGCTCCTGCTGCTGGCGGGAGGACTCGTCGGCGGCGCGCTGATGTCGTACCTCGGCGGCGACTGAGCCCCGGGGCGCCGCGGCGCCCGGGCTCCGGAGCCGGTCCGAGCCCCCGGCCTCTTCCCGCGCGGGAGACCGGTAGAGAGAGGTGCGTGCCGCATCCGCCGGCCCCGGGCCGGCGGGTTTTTTGTGCCTGGATCCCGCGCGCTCGCCGATCCCGATCAGGCGCTGGAGCGGGCATCGGCGCGGCGCTTGCAGCCCGGCGGCCCGGTCGGACCGTCGACTTCGGATGGAGACCGGGTCATGGACAACCGGGGTGCATCGCCGCTCAGGATCCTCCTGATCGCGGCCGCCGTGCTGATCGCGATCGTCTTCGTCGCCTTCGGCCAGCTCTACATCGCCCTTGCGATCTTCGTGTTCGCGCTGATATTCGGCGCGGCGGCGCTCTTCGCGCGCGCCAGGACACCGACCGACTGAAACCCTGCCGCATGCCCCGCATCCAGCTCGTGCACCTGGCCCACGCCCGCTCGGGCGACAAGGGCGACACCGCCAACGTGGGCGTGATCGCGCTACGCCCCGAGTTCTACCCGGTCCTGGTGGAGCAGCTCACCCCGGAGCGCGTGAAGGCGCACTTCGCGGGAATCGTCCACGGCGGGGTCGAGCGCTTCGAGCTCCCCAACCTGGAGGCGCTCAACTTCCTGCTGCACGGCGCGCTGGGCGGCGGCGGCACCGTCTCGCTCAAGACCGACGCGCAGGGGAAGGTGCTCTCCACCGCCATGCTGCGCCTGGAGGTCGACGTCCCCGACGAGGTGGCCGCCCTGGCGCTCGGGGCGGCCGGGACGCCGTCGTGAGCGACGCGCCGGAGGCCTCGCCGCTCCTGGCGCGGCGCGAGGGCGGCGTCGCCCGGCTGGTGCTGAACCGGCCGGAGAAGCGCAACGCCCTGGACGCCGCGCTGGTGGCCGCGCTCAAGGCCGCGCTCGGCGAGGCCGACGCCGACCCGGAGGTGCGCGTGGTGGCCGTCGAGGGGGCGGGGAAGGACTTCTGCTCGGGGGCGGACCTCTCGGCGCTGCGCAAAATCGCCGGGGCGTCGGTGATGGAGAACCTGGAGGACGTGGACGAGCTGGCCGAGCTCTTCCTCCTCCCGCGGCGGATGAAGAAGCCGGTGGTGGCGCTGGTGCGGGGGCGCGCGCTGGCCGGCGGGTGCGGCCTGGCCACGGCGTGCGACCTGGTGCTGGCGGCGGAGTCGGCGCAGCTCGGCTACCCGGAGGTGCGCATCGGCTTCGTCCCGGCCATGGTGATGGCCATCCTGCGCCGCAATGTCTCCGAGAAGCGCGCCTTCGAGCTGATCGTGCGCGGCGCGCCCGTCTCCGCGGCCGAGGCGGAGCGGATCGGGCTGGTGAACCGCGTCTTCCCCGACGACGCCTTCGCGGCCGAGACGGGCGCGGTGCTGGCCGAGCTGGCCGAGCGCAGCCCCTCGGCGGTGCAGCTCTCCAAGCGCCTCCTCTACCACTCCGACGCCATGGGCTTCGAGGCGGCCGTCCGCGCGGGGGCCGACGTCAACGTGGTGGCGCGGATGACGGAGGACATGCAGGCCGGCGTGGCGCGCTTCCTGGAGCGCGGATGATCTTCCTCTCCCGCCGGCCCCGCGGCCCGGGGCGGTTCCTCGACCTCAAGGTGCAGTTCTTCTTCGCGGGCGCGGCCGTGCTCCTGCTGGGGATGGCGCTGCGGCGCGACGCGCTGGTGGGCTTCGCCCTCGTCATTTTGGTCGCCGGTTTCGCGCTGCGCTTCTTCGAGCGCGACGAGGGGCCGCCGGACGCGGACGCAGACGCAGAGGACGGGGACGACGACGGCGTGGGAGAGCCGGCCGACGCGCCTCGCGGCGAACCGCCGCCGCACGGGCCACCCGACGAGCGATCCTGATCGTTTCGCACGATGGAGATGCCGCCGTAGCGAGATCCGCTGCGGCGGCTTCAATATTCCCGCGAATTTCCATCGACAGGAGAGCTGCTTGCCTGAAGAGGCGGGCAGGGCCTGGCGCCGGGACGGTCGCTGCGTTGCGCGAGCGGTGGGCGGCGTCTCAGGCGCGCAGGCGCTCGGCCAACGCGCGGGTGTCGGGGTCGGGGTCGGCTCCGACTTCCTTCTTCAGCCAGGCGGCGAACTCCTCGTAGTAGCGCAGAGCGCGGTTGCGCTCGCCCCGGGCGGCCAGCGCGCGCATCACCCGCCGCCGCCCCTGCTCACAGACGGGGTCGATCTGTACAGCGCGCTCGCCCAAGCGGAGCGCGCGGTCCCAGTCACCGGTAGCCTCGGCTTCGGCGCCGAGCCGCTCCAGCCGGGCCAGCGCCGCGTTGCGCAGGTCCGCGCGGCGGCGCCCCGCCCATTCGTCGAACTCCCTCGACCCGAAGCCCGCTTCGAAGCCCTCCAGGAACGGCCCCGCGTAGAGCGCGAGCTCGTCGTCTACGCCCGCGGGCGGGCCGCCGCCGAGCAGCAGCACCGCGTCGCACTGCACGGCGCCCGTCCAGCGCACGCTCTCCCTCTCCACCACCAGCGCGTCGCGGCCGGCCGTGCGCGCGATGCGCCCGAGCGTCTGGGTGAGCGAGTGCCGGGCGAGGCGCTCGGTGCTCTCGCCCCAAAGCAGCGCGGCCAGCCAGGCCCTCGAGTGCGGCCGGGCGCCCTCAATGGCCAGGTAGGCCAGGAGCGCCAGGTCCTTGCGATAGCGCAGCAGGCCGCCCACGACGCTGCCGTCCTCCCTTCGCAGGACCGGGTGCCCGAGCGTCTGGAGGAACTTCCGCCCGTCTCGCTCCATCCCTTCCTCCCACGTTCTCCAGTAAAGGAGCGTTGTGCACGCGCGCACGCACAGTGGTAGGGGTGTGCAATCTCGAAGTGTCAGCCTCAGGGCGATCCTACAGGCCCAAGACCTTACAACCCCATAGCGGGCCTGGAGAGGGGCAAGGCTAGGACCAGAGAGGAACGTCACCACTTGTCGCAAATAAGTCCTATAAATTCGTCGTGTTTGTAATTGTTGGCCCTCAAGGAGCGTTGTGCACGCGCTCGCACGCACAGTGGTAGGGGTGTGCAATCTCTGCACTTAGAGACAGCAAGACTCCCTTCGCGCCATTGCAAATCAGTGACAAGAGACGTGAAGCGACTGTGCACCAACACCACAGCGCCACCCCCGCCGAGTCGGTCCCTGAAGTGGCGTGGTTACGGGGCTGGCGTGGACGGCCTCGGGGGCGAGCTGATGTTCATCGAGGCCTCGCGACGCGTGCGGGGTTGCGGATCAGTGATTACGCCACGTCTGACGCCGGTGCAAACGTCCGTGTGCTTTCGGTGCGGGGTGTGTGCGCCTCGGGTGCGAGCTGCGTGTGCCCCGAGTGCGGGGCGCGTGCGTCCCGGGTGCGGGGTGGCCGATAGCGTGGAAGGCGCAACCTGCCCGGTGCCATGCCGGGTGCACCTTTCACCGTCTGACGGAGAAGTAAGATGACGAGAAAATTCTTCGCCGCACTGGTGGCCGCCGCGCTCGTGGCGGCGTGCGCGGACTCCCTGCCCACGGAGCCGCGGGACACGACGAGCTTCGTGCAGCCGCGCTTCGAGGACGGGGCAACCCAGCCGCCGCCCGACACCACGTGCCGCAACGGGATGCTCGGCTCGGGCACCCGGTGCTGATCCGGGGGTCTTCCGTGGCGTCGGCGCCCGGCCGCGGCGGAATGCGGAAGGATTTTCGTTTTCCGCATACTCGTACCAGGCGAGTCGGCCGGGGGCTCGGCTCCAGGGGTGAAATTCTCCCCGCCCGTCCTACTAATTCTCAGGCAAATTCTCAGGCGAGCCGCAGGTGAGCGGCGACCGTGCGGGGGGAGGCCATGGTGCACGCCGCACCTGAGCGGGAGGTGCGGGGAAAATTCGTTTTATGTGCGAGGTCCACAATAGCCTTGGTGGGTGCCAACCTGCTCGGTGACAACGCCGAGCGCACCCCCTCACCGTTTAACGGAGAAGGAAAAATGACGAGAAAGTTCTTTGCCGCACTGGTGGCCGCCGCGCTCGTGGCGGCGTGCGCCGACTCCCTGCCCACGGAGCCGCGGGACACGACCAGCTCCGTGCAGCCGCGCTTCGAAGACACGACCCAGCCGCCCGACACCGTCTGTCGCAACGGCATGCTCGGTTCAGGGACGCGCTGTTAGCCGGAGCCCCGTGCGGCCTCCCCGGCGCGTCTCGCCGCGCGCGACGCACGCGGCCTCGCCGCCCAGGAGGACCGCCGGGGATGACGCGGAAGAGGGGCGGCCGGTCCACGGCCGCCCCTCGGCTCTTCGGCGGAGACCGCACCGCCGCCCATCTCCGTCTATGAGGAATCCTGTGATCCGGCGGGGTGACAGGACGCGCTACAGGTGGAGGCGCGGGCCGCCGCGTGTGGCCGCCCAGGCGAGCGCGAGCCCCGCAGCCAACGCCGCGGGCACCAGCCAGCGGCGCCGCGCCGGGTGTGCGCCATCGGGCTCCGCCTCCCGCGGCTCGCCGCCCGCTTCCGCTTCCGGTGCGGCCGGGGCCGGTCCCGCCCACGGGCCGGGGAGGGAAGGGCCCGGCTCGGGCGGGTCGGGGGGATCGGGAGGATCGGGCGAATCGGGGGGACCGGGGGAGTCGGGGCCGGCGGAGCGGCGGATCTTCTCGTACAGGGCCGTGGTCTCGTCCTCCGGCTTCAGCCCCAGCTCGGAGAGCACGCGCGCGGCGTACTGCATGTAGTGCAGGAGGGCCCGGTTGCGCTGGCCGAGGGCCTCGAAGGCCCGCATCGCGCGCCGGTGCCCGGACTCGTCGTACTCGTCGATCTCCACCTGGCGCTGGGCGAAGCGGAGCGCGGCGGGCCAGTCGCCGCGCTCCTCGGCGGCCGCGCCCCACCGGTCCAGCAGCCCGGCCGCGAGCTCCCTGTACTCCGTCCGCCGCGCGCTCGCCCAGTTGTCGAAGTCGTGGGCGCCCTCCCCCAGGCTCAGCCCGGCCAGGAACTCGCCCGCATAGAGCTCCAGCAGCCCGGGCTCGTCGCGGCGCGCGGCCTCCTGCAGCTGCGCGGCGTCGCACTCGAGTCGCCCGACGAACTGGACCGTTTCCTTGGTAGTGACAATGGACCCCGCGCCCAGCACCTTGCGCAGCCGGACGACAGCCTGCGTGAGCGAGTGCCGCGCGTCGTGCTCGGAGTGCTCGGCCCACAGGAGCGCCGCCAGCCTGGTGCGGCGGTGGACGGTCGGCTGCTGCAGGCGCAGGTACACCAGCAGCGCCAGGTCCTTCGCCCGCAGCTTGAAGGGAACCGAGTGGGCGAGCAGATGGGGAGCGCCGAACGTGCGCAGGTAGAGCCGTGGCCCGAAGTTCGTTGCCGTCATAATGGAAGGGATGGGTGTGTGTCGGAAACGCGTGTGGCCCGGGGCGCTCCGCGAGAAGGACGGTGCGCGAGACGCCAACTTTTCAGTGGCAACTCCGAGGCCGGTTCTGTGGTTTATTTGAATTCCAGCAGCACAGGGCAGGAAGACCGCCCGTCGCGGCGGGGGGGTACTGTCCAACGTAAGCAGCGGGCGCATAATCACTTACCCGTTTGCGCGCGGAGCCGGGAGCTCCGAACGGCGCCGCTGTGCACACGGGGGTTGCGTTGCGAATACTGCGGCTGGCGGTGGGGCACCGCTGGAAAGGTGGGGCGGCGGTGCCACGGCGCCGACACCGGCGCCAACTCCGACTGAACCGGCAGGACGTAGCAGAGTAGCGTCTTGGCGGACCGCCGCTCCGGGCGAGGAGCAAGAGATCGGCTCATCGTGACTCCACGGGAATTGCCTGGGATCGATAGAGGCCACTTCATCGTGTCTCCTGCATTAAAACGTTTGGGCTTACGACTGCTTGACGCGTCGTAGTACCCTACAGGGCATCTCGCCGCACCACGTCTCGTCCGAAATACGACGCAATAGGGACGACTGCCGCGTTACATTTCGCAACGTGGCGGGACCATAGGAAGGCAAGGTGAGGGCCAGGAGAAAGCATCAGGAGCCCCAGACGAATAAGTCGTTTGATTGTATGCACTTCCGGTATTTTGTCACTTTTGGAGCGTCTGTTTATTCTGTGCACGGTCCTCTCTTATTCTGTTTATTCTGTGCACGACACTGCATCCATGCTCCTGGGCATCCCCAAGACTTTTAGGACAACTTATTCTAACAAACAAGACACCTGTCCGGTTCGCGAAGCTGGGCTCGATTCGCAATGTTCGCCTCCTAACGAGTTGTACACTTGTCTAAGCCCACTCCGGGCCGTTCGAATCGTCCATTCGCTGCCGTAAACTGCGCTGCGCTTCCCGACAGGCTGGTGGAAGCGGAGCTGTTCGGCCACGAAAAAGACCTTTACTGGCGCCACGGCCGCGTGGGTAGGGTGCTTCGAGGCGGCCGAAGGGGCACGCTCCTGCTGGACGAGATCACCGAGGTGGGCACCCCATATCTAGGCCAAGCTGCGGGCGATCCAGGAGCGGGAGATCCGCAGGGTGGGGAGCACCACGTCTCCCAAGGTCAACGTGCGGATCATCACCGCGTCCAGCGGCGACCTCCGCCAGGTGTTCGAGGCGGGAGTGCTGCGGGAGGACCTCTACTAGCGGCTGCGGATGATCGAGCTCACCCTGCCGCCCCTGCGCGAGCGCAAAGAAGACTCCCCAGCCTGTGCAAGCACCTCTTTGTGCGGTGCAGGGAGCGCTACAACACCCTATAACGATTTGTTCTGACATGTCTCGCGGCGTATCAGCTCTCCAGGTTTCGAGGGTCACCCTCCCGGAAGCAGCACAGGCCTGCGTATGTGGTACGCCTTGCAGTACCTCCCCATCTCGGGCCATTGGCTCCTCCTCGCCTCGGTGTCGCCGCCATCTCCTCCATCTTCCTTTGGGGGCTCAGCGGGCGCATGTCGGTCCACACCTCCTCCATGTGGGCGAGGCACTCGTCCTTCGGCCCCGTCTTCCCCGCGTCGTTCCAGCCCAGCGGCAGCTCGCGGTGCGCGGGCCAGAGCGAGTACTGCTCCTCGTAGTTCACCGCCGCCCGGTACACCTGCCCGGGGTCCCGTCGGCAAGCTCGCGCGGGTCGAAGCGCACGAACACGTAGCTGGGAAAGAGCGGCCAGAGGACATGCTTCCTGCGGTCCTTCACTGCTCCGTCCGGGTATGGGAAGGGACGAGGAGCGGGTCAGGCGGGCGGAGAGCAGACAATGCGAAAAGGGGCGACCCCCGCACACGGAGCCGCCCCTGCCGCATCCTCATCGAACCGCGAAGGCGCCTCTACGCTTCCTTCGCGGCCTGGCGGTCGGGCTCGACGGGGAGGCGGACGGGCTCGGAGGGCTCCTCCTCCTCGTCGCGCACCACCCTGGGCTCGCCCAGGAGCGCCAGGTCGAAGATCTGGTCCATGCGGTCCGCGAAGTGGAAGCTCATCCCCTCGCGCACGTCGGCGGGGACGTCGCGCAGGTCGCGCCTGTTCCCCGAGGGGAGGATCACCTGCTGGATGCCGGCGCGGTACGCGGCCAGCACCTTCTCCTTCACCCCGCCGATCTCCAGGATCTTGCCGCGCAGCGTAACCTCGCCCGTCATGGCCACGTCGTGGCGCACGGGGCGCTCGGAGAGCGACGAGGCGATGGCCAGCGTGACCGCCGCGCCCGCCGAGGGGCCGTCCTTGGGGGTGGCGCCCACGGGGAAGTGCACGTGGATGTCGAAGTCGACGAAGGCGCCCTTCTCGATCCCCAGCTCCCGGGCCCGCGAGCGCACGTAGCTGAAGGCGGCGTTCACCGACTCGCGCATCACGTCGCCCAGCAGGCCGGTGATGATCAGCCGCCCGGTCCCCGGCATCTTGAGCGCCTCGATGAACATCAGCTCGCCCCCCGAAGCCGTCCACGCCAGCCCCGTGACCACGCCCACCTCGGGGGCCGACTCGGCGGGGGTGGCGCTGTGGCGCGGGTAGCCCAGCACCTCCTCGATCAGCCCGCGGTCGATGATCCAGCACGCGTCGGTGCCCACGGCCCGCTCGGCGGCGATGTAGCGCATGATGGCGGCGAGCGAGCGGCGCAGGTTGCCGACGCCAGAGTCGCGCGCGTAGCCGCGGGTGAGGAAGAGGAGCGCGTCGTCGTCGATGCGCACGTGCTCCGGCAGCAGCCCGTGCTCGGCCACGATGCGCGGGAAGAGCCACTCGCGCGCGATGGCGATCTTCTCCTCGGGGGTGTAGCCGGCGATGCGGATCTCGATGAAGTAGTCGCGCAGGTCCCGCGGGATGCGGTAGAAGTCGGCCGCCGAGCCGATGAAGAACACCTCGGAGAGGTCGAACGGCACGTCCAGGTAGCGGTCGGTGAAGGCGTCGCGGTTCTCGGGGTCGAGCGTCTCCTCCAGCGCCTCCACGGGATCGCCGTCCACGTTGCCGAGCCCCACCTCGTCCAGCTCCTCCAGCAGGAACACGGGGTCGCGCGCGCCCGAGTCGCGGATGAGCTGCATGAGCTTGCCCATCTGCGCGCCGCTCCTGGAGCGGCGCGAGCCCACCAGCTGGGCCTCGCTCCGCCCGCCCAGCTCCAGCCGCACCAGGGGGCGGCCGAGCCCCTGCGCCACAGCCTGGGCCAGCGTCTTCTTCCCCACGCCGGGCGGGCCCACCAGGCAGGGGATGGGGCCGCGCAGGTCGCCGCGCAACTCGGCCACGGCCACCACCTCCAGCAGGCGGCGCTTGGGCTCCTCCAGCCCCAGGTGCTCGGAGTCGATCGCCGTGCGCACGGCCGCCAGGTCGATCACGCCGCCGTTGGCCTGCCGCGTCCAGGGGATGGAGACGAGCGTGTCGAGGTAGGCGCGGATCTCCTGCGCCTCGGACGCCGTGAGCGAGGTGGAGCGCAGCCGCTCGGCCTCGCGGCGGGCGGTGGCGGCCACGCGCGGCGGCAGCTGCGCGCGCTCCACCAGGCGCAGCGCCTCGTTCGCCTCGCGCTCCACCGGGTCCAGCTCGCCCAGCTCGGCCTGCAGCGACTGGATGCGCCGGCGGATCTCGGCGCTGCGCTCCCGGCCGCCCTGGGGGAGCGGCTCCTCGCCCTGGGCGGCCTCGTGCTCGTGCTCAATCTCGCGGAGGTGCTCCCACTCCTCCTCGAGCGCGGCCAGCACCAGCTGCAGGCGCTTCTCCACGTCGAGCTCCTGGAGCACCGCGTCGCGCGCCTGCAGCTTGAGGTTGCAGAGGTTGGCTGCCAGGTCGGCGAAGCGGCCGGGGTCGCCCAGGTTCATGCGCAGGATGCGCGGCACCTCGTCGGGGATGCGCTCCACGCGGGCGGCCACCCCGCCCAGGGTGCTGAGGACCTTCTCGATGAGCGGGTCGGCGTCCTCGGGCGCGGCGGGGACCTCCTTCACCTCGCGCGGGGTGGCCGAGTAATAGTCGTCCTCCAGCCGCACGTCGTCGAGCCGGATGCGGCGCAAGCCCTGGAGGGTGGTCTGGATGGTGCCGCCGGGGAGGTTCAGCCGGTCCAGCACGCGCACGGCGGTGGCGACCTTCTCCAGCCCCCGCGGGTCCAGGGGGAAGTCGTCGTCGGAGGTGGACACCATGGCCACCACCAGGTCGCGCTCGGGGTGGCGGGTGAGCGCCTCCACGTTGGGGGCGAAGCCGATCTGCAGCGCCGTGGCCCCGCCGGGGAAGACGATGGTGCTGCGGATGGGGAGGACCGGGATCCGCTCCGGGAGCTTCGGCATCCTATCTCGCGGTCTGGCTTCTGGTTAGCCCGGCGCCCCGTCGCCGAGGCGGCGGTCGAGCGCGTGCAAGAACCGGGCAATCCGGCGGGCGTTGGCCCCGAAGTCGGCGCCCTCGCGGCGCGACTGCGAGGCGACGTCCACGCGGGTCTGGCCGTCCTCGTCGAGCGAGACGCGCACCCACACGTCGCCGGCGAAGCGCTGCAGGCGCGGGCGCGCCTCGGCGTGGATCTCGCCGCGGCGGGGGTCGCTGGCCAGCACCGTCCAGCGCTGCCCCTGGGCCGCGGTCTCCAGCGCTGCGGTCCACACCCGTACGAAGGGGACGGCGTACTCGCGCCCCGTGAGCCGCGGGTCGGGCGAGTCGGGGTCGGTCCAGGCCCGGCTGAGGCCTCTGCGGAAGGGGCCCACGGGGTCGCGGCGCTGCGGGGGAGCGCGGTCCGGGCCGGCGGCCGGCCCGGGAGTTCGAAAGGCGGGCAATCTACGTCGCGGGGGCCGCGCGGGGAAGCGACCGGGGCGATCCAGGGCGGTCCCGCCCCGGCCTCCCGGCTGCTCTGTGCCACATCCCACCGTAGGGGCGAGGCATGCCTCGCCCGTTCCCGGCGGATACGCCGGGTGAGGCGGTCTCCGCCTCGATATCAGCTGGCCAGCGCCCCACAGTCCGTAGGGGCGAGGCATGCCTCGCCCGTCCCGGCGGATACACTGGGTGTATCCACTCCCTCGACTAACTATTGCGTTTCGGCGGAATTGACGCGATTGTAAGGTCCGTCCGTTTAGTGGCCTGTGTACCAGGGCGAAGATCCAGCGGTCGAGGCATGCCTCGCCCCTACGAGGTTTCAGTGCGACGGGGAGCGCTCGTGCAGGGACTGGCATTCACGGTCGAGGCATGCCTCGCCCCTACGGAGAGACAAATGGATCTGCCGGTACGCAAGCACACGCGGGTACGGGGGTACGATTACTCTCAGCCGGGGATGTACTACGTCACGATCTGTACGCACGACCGGGCGCTGCTGTTCGGAGAGGTGCATGAGAATGGAGTCCGTCTTTCCGATGCAGGTGAAATTGCCCGTTTATGCTGGGATGAGATCCCTACGCACTACCCCGGTGTGGTGATCGATGCATTCGTCGTCATGCCGAACCATGTGCACGGTATTCTCGACCTCACGCAGCGCTCGGCAGGCTCAGGGCAAGGTGGTCGTATGCCTGCGCTTGGTTCCATTGTCGGTTCGTTCAAGTCCGCGGTGTCGTCACGCGTCAACACGCTCCGGAACACCCCGGGCACTACGATCTGGCAGCGGGGATTCCATGACCGGGTGATCCGCACGGACGAAGAACTCTTCAAGGTG
Source organism: Longimicrobium sp. (assembly GCA_036389795.1). Classification (NCBI taxonomy): domain Bacteria; kingdom Pseudomonadati; phylum Gemmatimonadota; class Longimicrobiia; order Longimicrobiales; family Longimicrobiaceae; genus Longimicrobium; species Longimicrobium sp. Next base: position 32,468 of record DASVWD010000157.1, on the reverse strand, counting down.
CGGAAGTACATCGCCGAGAACCCGCTGGCGTGGCACCTGGACCGCGAGAACCCGAACACCTGGCGATAACCACCGAGGGGCGACGACCATGCGGCCGCCGCCCCTCGTCGGTGCCATCATTTCGTCGCCGGCCCTACGGCTGCGACGCCGTGGTCCGCGCGGGTGCGGCGCCGTCCTCCTTCCTGGCGCCGTAGCGCTCGAACCAGCTCATCATGTAGAGCTGGGTGCGCATCCAGTTGCTGGGCCGGCTGCTGGTGCCGTGGTACTCGCCCGCGAAGCGCAGGAGCGCCGAGGGGACGCCGCGCGCCTTGAGCGCCGCGAAGTACTCCTCGGTCTGCGGCATCGGGGTGCGCAGGTCCAGGTCGCCCGTCATCAGCAGGGTGGGAGTCTTCACGTTGCCCACGTACATCAGCGGGCTCTGCCTGAGCCACGGCTGCGGGTCCTCCCAGAACGGCTTCTCGAAGAAGTTGCCCACGAAGAGCGGGATGTCGGTCTGCCCGTGGAAGGAGAGCCAGTTGATCACCGGGCAGCGCACGGCGGCCGCGGCGAAGCGGTCGGTGTGGCCGATCACCCAGCTGGTGAGCACGCCGCCGCCGCTGCACCCGCCCACGTACATCCGCGCCGGGTCCACGTAGCCGCGCGCGAGCACGGCGTCCACCCCCGCCATCAGGTCGTCGTAGTCCACGCTCGGGTACGCCCGGTCGATGGCGTTGCCGAAGGCGGTGCCGTAGCCCGTGCTCCCGCGCGGGTTGGTGTAGAGCACCACGTAGCCGCCGGCCGCGAAGTTCTGGAACATCGAGTTGAAGCCCACGTTGTACATCGCGTGCGGGCCGCCGTGGATCTCCAGGATCAGCGGGTACTTGCGGCCGGCGTCGAAGGAGGGGGGCTTGACGATCCACCCCTGCACCCGCGCGCCGCCGCTCGACGTGTACCACACCTCCTCCACCTCTCCCGTCTTCAGCCGCCCCAGCACGTCTTCGTTCACCCGCGTGAGCTGCGCGACGCCGCCGCGGCGCAGGTCGATGCGCGCCACGTCGTCGGCCTCGCGCGGGCTGGAGCGGATGCCGAACGCGGTGCCGTTCCTGGCCACCGAGCCGAGCGTCAGGTAGTGCGCCCCCGTGGTGACCGCCCGGACAGAGCCGGAGAGCGGGGCGAAGTAGACGTTGCGCGCGCCGCGGTCCTCCACCGAGAAGTAGACGCCGGAGTCGTCGGGGGCCCAGCGCAGGTTGAGCGGGTCTCGGTCCAGCGAGCCGGAGACCTTGCGCATCCCGCCGCCGTCCAGCGCCATCACGTACAGGTCCTCGGCCCGGTAGGTCTGCGGGGTGAAGGCGTAGCCGGTGAAGGCGATCCAGCGCCCGTCGCGCGAGACGGCGGGCTGGCGCCAGGTGCCGCGCTCGCGGGTGAGCTGGCGGACCGTGCCGCCGGCCACGTCCACCGCGTACAGGTGCGAGTCGCGGTAGCGCAGGTCGGCCTGCGGGTCGTTCAGCCCCTCGATCACGATGGTGCGCCCGTCCGGCGTCCAGCTCCAGTTCACCGTGCCGGCCAGCATGTCGAAGCGGTACCCCACGTTCCAGTCGCCGCGGGTGAGCTGGCGCGGGGTGCCCCCGTCGGCGGGGACCACGAAGAGGTGCACGAAGCCGGGCTCGGTGAAGCCCTGCCGGTCCTGCCGGTAGTGCAGCCGGTCCACCACCCGGGGCGCGGCCGTCCAGCGGGCGCCCTCGGGAGCGGAGGGCATGCTGATGTTCCACGGCGTGGTCTTCGGCACGAACATGGTGAAGCCGAGCGTCTTCCCGTCGGGCGACCACCCGATGTTGGCCGGCGCGCGGTCCACGCGGGTGACCTGCGAGGAGGCCCCCTCGGCGTCCATCCAGCGCACCCACACCTGCGCGCCGCGCGGCTCGCCCTCGGCCAGGTAGGCGATGCGGGTGCCGTCGGGCGACCAGACGGGGTTGGAGCCCCGGGTGAGGAAGCGGTTGTGCGAGCCGTCGGCGTCCATGATCCACAGCGACGAGTCCCAGCGGTCCTCCACCCGGTTCACCCAGCGGCGGGTGTAGACCACGGTGCGCCCGTCGGGCGAGACCTGCGGGTCGGTCACCTGCTCCAGGTCCAGGTACTTCTCCACGGTGAAGAGGGTGTCCACCGGGGGCTGCTGCGCGCGGGCCGGGGCGGCCAGCGGGGGCAGCGCGGCCAGGACGAGGGCCGCCGCTCGTAGCGTGCGCTTCATGGGTGCTCCTGCGGATAGAACCGGTGCCGAAAGGAAGGGGAAGACGGGACAAACGTAGGGCGGAAGCGCGGCGGGAGCAAATCGTCGGGCGGGGACGAAACGCGGCCGGACGGCTCGCAGGAGCCGTCCGGCCGGTGTGTGCTGTCCCGAGCCCGTTCAGGGAGATCCGCCGCCACCGCTGGCGACGCGGTAGTCCGTGTTCTGGCCCGTGCTGTTGGAAACGTCCATTCCTGCGCGGGTGCTGGTCGTGGTCTTCATCGTTGCCTCTGCGTGCATGGGTCGTTCTCCAGATGGCGCGCTGTCCGCGGGCTCACTGCCCGGAGCCGAGGACCCGGTATCCCGTGCTCTCCCCCGTGCTGTTGGACACGTCCATCCCCGCGCGGATGCTGGTCGTGGCGTTCATCCGATCCTCCTTCTCAGCCCTGACCACCGGTGCCGCTGACCCGGTAGTCGGTGTTCTGGCCCGTGCCGTTGGAGACTTCCATCCCCGCACGGATGCTGGTGGCGGTCTTCATCGTGGCCTCCCGCTCAGTTTCCGCCGGTGCCGGTGACCCTGACGTTCGTGTTCTGGCCCGTGCTGTTGGAGACTTCCATCCCCGCACGGATGCTCGTGGCGTTCTTCATCGTGGGCCTCCTGGTCAGGGAGTCGGGGGTGTCCCGGTCAGCCGCCCGGCCTGGCGGTTACCCGGTAATCCGTGCTCTCGCCCGTGCTGTTGGTGACGTCCATGCCCGCACGGAGAGCCGTCGAGGTGTGCATCGGAACCTCCCTCGTCCCGGGGAAGCGGTGGCCCCCGGCGTCGTACCGGAGCCACGGTCCAGGGTACCCGTGGATGGCCGTGCGCGCGTGGAGGTTGGGATGAACTGTGGGCGAGCGGGCCGTGGTGCGGACTGGGTGGGCTCGGCTGTCGTGCGTGCATACGGGACGAGCACAGGACCCGGCCGCGGCAGGCTCGGAAACCAGGGATGGCGACCCGGCGTCGATCGGTCGTCCGGCGGAGATAAAACGCTCGGGCCGGACGGCTCGCGGGAGCCGTCCGGCCGGGTGCGGCCCTCCGCGATGCGGAGGCGCTTCGGCCGCTAGCCGCCGGGCGAGATCCTGAAGTCGATGTCCTGCCCCGAGTCGTTCCCCGCGCGGATGCCGGTAGCTGCGTGCATGTGACCCTCCGTCGTCGTGGTGCGTGGGGTGGAGCCGTCCGGCCGGGTGGCCCGACGCGCGCCCACCCGGCCGCGGTGCTCAGTGGCTGCCGCCGGGCGAGGTCCTGATGTCGATGTCCTGCCCTCCCGCGCGGATACCTGTAGCTGCGTGCATGTGACCCTCCGTCGTCCTGGTGCGTGGGGTGGGCTCAGCGGCCGTCGGGCGCGATCCTGAACTCGATGTCCTGTCCCGCGTCGTTCCCCGTGCGCATGCCGGTAGCTGCGTGCATGTGACCTCCGTGGTCCTGGCGCGTAGGATGGGAGTCGACCAGCCGGGTGGGTCCCACGCCCACCCACCCGACCGGGTGTTCAGTGGCTGTCGCCGCCCGAGAGCCTGTAGTCCACGTCCTGTCCCGTCCCCGCGCGGATGCCGGTGGCTGCGTGCATGGGACCTCCGTGGCCCTGGTGCGTGGGGTGGAGCCGATCCGGCCGGGTGGCCCCACGCGCGCCCACCCGCCCCGGATGTTCAGTGGCTGCCGCCGGGCGAGATCCTGTAGTCGACGTCCTGCCCCGAGTCGTTCCCCGCGCGGATGCCGGTAGCGGTGTTCATCTTCCTCCTCGCTTTCCTCCCTGGTTCGGTCGCGCTCCGGCCGTCTTGCCGGGCTACCGTCCACGGTATCGCCGGACCGGCGTACGCGTTCGGCCGGCGGGACGAGCCGAGGGCGCGCGGGCCGCGGCGCGCCTGGCGGGGCCCGGTGGTGGTCGACCCATCATCTCCGCGGCCCGGCCGGTGCCAGGACACACGAGAACGGGGGCGGCGCACCCGGCGCCGCCCCCGTCGTTCGCATCTTCCCCGTCTCCCGCCGACGCGCTACGGCATGGTGCTGTTGCTGCGCGTGCCCAGGCCGAAGGTGAAGGTCCAGCCGTCGCGGCCCTTGCCGTCGACGCTGCCGTCGCTCAGCCGCGCGACGCCCAGGTGCACGGGGCCGAACGAGACGCCCGCCCCCAGCAGGCCGCCGTCGTCCAGGTTCGACGCCACGCCGGCGCGCAGGCCCACCATGCGGGTGAACTGCTGCTGCCAACCCACGCTCAGGCTCCGGTCCCACATCCCGCCCACCCGGCTGTCCTCCAGGTTCCCCTGGTAGGCGGCCGCGAAGACGGCGTTGCGCAGCGCCGCCGGCCGCCAGGCCGCGCCCACGCGCAGCGTGCGCGGCAGCTCGGTCCCCTCCTCCAGGTCCGCGGCGAGCGCCTGCTCGGCCGCAGTGGAGGTGGCCGGGTCGTAGTCGGTCTCGCTCGCCTCGTACTCGCCCAGGAGCGCGTCGGGGTCGCCGCTCTGGTAGTCGGTGCGGTCGAGGACCAGGCGGCGCCGGCGCAGAGCATCGTCCCACTCGAAGGTGTTCACCACGTTGCCGAGCGAGGCGGAGACGGTGACCCCCGGCGCCGGCTCGGCGGCGAGCCCCAGGTCGAGCCCGAAGCCGCTGCCGCCCTCGGACTTCACGCCGCTGTACGTGACCAGCACGTCCGGCTGCGGCGCGGTGACCACCTGCACGCTGGTGATCCCGGCGCGCAGCAGCGTGTTGCCGAGGTACCAGTGCGCCGTGGCCCCCACGCTCACCGGCCCGAAGCGGCGCCCGTGGGCCAGCGCGAAGTCGACGTACTCGGCGCGGAAGCCCTGCGTCTCGTCCGGGAGCACGTCGTCGTTGCGGCCCAGGATGGGGCCGTTCAGCAGCAGGTCCACGATGTCGCGGTCCACCGTGTGGCTCCCGATGATGCCGTACGAGACGCCCACGGCGAAGCGGCGGATCTGCGCCGCCACCAGGGGGATGCGCAGGTCGCCGCGCAGCTCGGTGCCGGGCTCGGGGATCTTCTCCAGGATCTCGTCGCGCTCGGCCTGGTCCAGCTCGTCGAAGCCCAGCAGGTCGCGCGCGTCGCCGTAGCCGATCCCCAGCAGCGAGTAGCCCAGGGTGAGGGTGGGGATGCCGAACGACCAGTGCGAGGTGCCCGGTAGCCCCAGGTTGGCGGGGTTCAGGAACAGCGCCTCGTGCCCGCGCGCCACCGCCACGTACGCGCCCCCCATCCCCAGCGAGCGCGGGGTGAGCGGCACCTGTGCGGCCGCCGGCGCGGCGGCGGCGAGCGTGAAGACCGTGACCGCGGTGCGAACGAGCGAACTCCTCATCTGCATTCTGCTTTCGTCGTGGCGTTCTGCCCGCGCGCGCGAGGTGGCGGCCCCGGCGCCGGAAGGGAGCCGGGGCGGGGGCGCGGGCGGTGTGGTTCTCGTTGTGGGGTTTGAAGTTAGCCTCGCGGACCGCCGCGCGCGAGTGGGGCCGCGCGCGCCGGTCCGGCGCAGGGGGAGGGGCAACTCGCGGGCCGCGGGGGTGGCACGAGCGCCCGGCTCGCACGGGCGGCTGAAGCCGCGGCTACAACAGCAGAAAGCCTCGCAAACCCCGCGAGGCTTCAACAGCGAACCCCTTGCCGGCACCTGGTTTCGTCGCGCGAAGCGCCGGGGGTGTTTCCCCTCCACCGCGCAGCGGGGGAGGGAGCGCGCCCTCCGGCCGCGAGGAACGAGCAGCCGAGGGTCGCGCGGGGAGGGGGCCTCCCCCGGTGCCGCACCTCGCCGCTCCAGCGGTGTACCGGAGCCGCAAGGGCGGGGCTTCCTCGCCCTTCGCGTTTGCGGTAGCTTGTAGCCGCTTCAGACCCGATCGTTCGTACGCCCGTTTCCGCCTGCGAGAGACCGCACGTTGCGCATAGAGCACATCCGTAACTTCTGCATCGTCGCCCACATCGACCACGGGAAGAGCACCCTGGCGGACCGGCTGCTGGAATCCACCCGCACCCTCCAGAGCCGCGAGATGAAGGACCAGGTGCTCGACTCGATGGACATCGAGCGCGAGCGGGGGATCACCATCAAGCTGAACGCCGTGCGGATGCAGTACGCCGCGCGCGACGGCCGGGAGTACGAGCTGAACCTGATCGACACCCCCGGGCACGTCGACTTCACCTACGAGGTCTCGCGCTCGCTGGCCGCGTGCGAGGGCGCCATCCTGGTCGTCGACGCCAGCCAGGGGGTGCAGGCGCAGACGCTCTCCAACCTGTTCCTGGCCATGGACGCGGGGCTGGAGATCATCCCCGTGCTCAACAAGATCGACCTCCCCGGCGCCGAGCCCGAGAGGCGCCGCGAGGAGCTGGTGGACCTGCTGGGGATCGACCCCGACGAGGTGATCCTGGCCTCGGCCAAGGCTGGCGTCGGGATCGACGACATCCTGGAGGCGGTGGTCGCGCGCGTGCCGCCGCCGCAGGGAGATCCGGCCGCGCCGCCCAGGGCGCTCATCTTCGACAGCTACTACGACAAGTACGTGGGCGCCGTCCCCAGCATCCGCGTGGTGGACGGCGTGTTCCGGCCGGGGATGCGCATCGCCTTCGGCTCCAACGACTCGGTGTACCCGGTGGACGAGGTGGGCTACCTGCAGCTCGGCCGCTACCCGCTCCCCGAGCTGCGCCCCGGGGAGGTGGGGTACCTGATCGCCGGGATCAAGCGCGTCTCCGACACCCGCTCGGGCGACACCATCCTGGACGCCGAGAACCGCGCCACCGAGCTGCTGCCCGGCTACCAGGAAGTCAAGCCGATGGTGTTCGCGGGGATCTACCCCACCGACACCGAGCAGTACGAGGAGCTGCGCGACGCGCTGGCCAAGCTGCAGCTCAACGACGCCTCGCTCTCGTACGAGCCGGAGACCTCCACCGCGCTCGGCTTCGGCTTCCGCTGCGGCTTCCTGGGTCTCTTGCACCTGGAGATCATCCGCGAGCGGCTGGAGCGGGAGTTCGACCTGGACCTGATCACCACCGTCCCCAACGTGAAGTACCGGGTGGTGATGACCGACGGGAGCGAGCGCTGGATCGAGAGCCCCAGCGGGCTGCCGGACCCCACCAAGATCGACCGTATCGAGGAGCCGTACGTGCGGGCGCGCATCATGACGCCCGCCGAGTACATCGGCGCCGTCCAGAAGCTCTGCCACGAGCGCCGCGGCGACTTCAAGGGGATGACGTACCCCGACCCCCAGCGGGTGGAGCTCACCTACGACCTGCCGCTGGCCGAGATCGTCCTGGACTACTACGACCGCCTGAAGTCGGCCACGCGCGGCTACGCGAGCCTCGACTACGAGTTCGCCGACTACCGCCAGAACCCGCTGATCAAGCTGGACATGATGATCAACGGGGACCCGGTGGACGCCTTCAGCGTGATCATCCACCGCGACAAGGCGTACGAGTACGGGCGCAACGTGGCCGAGAAGCTGCGCGAGCTGATCCCGAGGCAGATGTTCGAGGTGGCGATCCAGGCGGCGATCGGCAACAAGATCATCGCCCGCGAATCGATCAAGGCCATGCGGAAGAACGTGACCGCCAAGTGCTACGGCGGCGACATCACCCGCAAGCGCAAGCTCCTGGAGAAGCAGAAGGAAGGAAAGAAGCGGATGAAGCAGGTGGGCACCGTGGAGATCCCCCAGGAGGCGTTCCTGGCCGTGCTGCAGGTGGGAGACTGAAGTGCGTGAGTGCGAAAGTGCGAAAGTGCGAGGGGGCCGGGAGCATGGGTTGCTTCCGGCCCCCGTCGTTTCCTCGTCTGGATCGAGCCGGCTGCGACTGACATTGGCGCGGCGGCCGGCGGCCCCCGCCCTGGCGCCTGGCGCGCCTGTCCCTCCCCCGAACTTCAGGGGAGGGACTTCGGCGCTGCGCGCGACGAGCGGGACTGGTTTCCCACCGTCTAATCGGACGAATGTCATCCCGAAGGCGCCGCAGCACCGAATCCGTGTCCGTACCGGGGCCCGGCGGCGCCTGAGGGATCTACTCTGCCTTCCCGGTGGCCGGCTTCGCGCGCGACAGGCGGAGCCCGGACTGCTGTTCTCCCTCTCCCGCGCAGCGGGGGAGGGCCGGGGAGGCGGCGCCCCGCCCGCGGCCGCGCCGAGATTGGTCGAAGCGGGCGGATCCGTAGTTTTCCAATCCACTCGAGAAGCAGCAGGAATCACGCTGCACCTCGTCCCGCCGAGCGTCCACCTCCGCCCGGTTTTGAGGATTCCGGCGCGGGAGTTAGAATAGGTCGCGAGCGGCTCCGGACGGACCGAACGCGCCCGGGGCCCACTGCCTCCGATCAACCGAAAACCAGGCGAGCCTTGCGGCTTCCGATCATCGCGGGCCCGCTGCGGGGGCGCTGGTGGCTGCCGGCGAGCCGCGGCAAGGTCCTGCGCATCCTGAACGGCACCTACGAGCGCGAGCAGACCCGCCTCTTCCAGGAGTGGATCCGCCCCGGCGACACCGTGCTCGACGTGGGCGCGCACGTGGGCTACTACACGCTCCTGGCCTCCGTCCTGGCCGGCGACGCGGGGACGGTGTGGGCCTTCGAGCCGAACCCGAAGAACTTCTCGTTCCTGGAGCGGCACGCGCGGATCAACGGGCGACGGAACGTCCGCGCGGAGCGGGCCGCCGTCTCCGACGCGGAGGGAACCGCGCGCTTCGACTTCGGCACGGGGAGCGGGACGGGGCACCTGGCCGAGGGCGGCGCGCTGGAGGTGCGCACGGTGCGCCTCGACGACTTCTGCCGCCGGCACGGCCTCCGCCCCGCGGCGGTCAAGATCGACGTCGAGGGCGCCGAGGGCGCGGTGCTGGAGGGGGCGCGCGAGACGCTCGCGGCGGCGCGGCCGGTCGTCTTCCTCTCCACCCACGGCCCCGGAGTGCACCGGTACTGCCTGGACCTGCTGCGGGAGACGGGGTACGGCTTCCGGCCGATCGTGGGGGACGACGTGGAGCGCGCCACCGAGGTCCTCTGCCTCGCGGACGGCGCGGCGGCGCGGTGATGCGGATCTCCGTGGTGGTCTCCACCTACGAGAAGCCGGCCTTCCTGGAGCGCGTGCTCTGGGGCTACGCCGTGCAGAGCGACCGCGACTTCGAGCTGGTGGTGGCCGACGACGGCTCTGGGCCCGAGACGGCCGAGCTGATCCGGCGGATGCGGCGCGAGGCGGGGCTCGAGCTGCTGCACGTCTGGCACGAGGACCGGGGCTTCCGCAAGAGCGAGATCCTGAACCGCGCCATCGTGGCCGCCGCGGGCGACTACCTGGTGTTCACCGACGGCGACTGCATCCCCCGGCGCGACCTGGTGCACGTGCACCGGAAGCTCGCGCGCCCCGGGCGCTACCTCGCCGGGGGTTACCTCAAGCTTCCGCAGATCGTCAGCGAGCGGATCGGGGTGGACGACGTGGTGTCGGGGCGGGTGGCGGACCTGGGGTGGCTGCGCGCGCAGGGGTGGCGCCCCGGGCGGCGCGCGCTCCGGCTGGTGCGCTCGCGGCCGCTGGCGGCCTTCTTCGACCGGCTGACGCCCACGGCGGCGCACTTCCACGGAAACAACGCGTCCACCTGGCGCGAGGCGCTCCTGGCCGTCAACGGCTTCGAGGGGGAGATGGGGTACGGCGGGCTGGACCGGGCGCTGGGCTACCGGCTGGAGAACGCGGGGGTGAAGGGCGTCCAGGTGCGCCACCGCGCCGTCGCCCTGCACCTGCACCACGACCGCCCCTACCGCCGCCCCGAGGTGGTGGCCCGGAACCGCGAGATCCTGGCCGCCATCCGCCGCGAGGGGCTGGTGCGCGCCCGCCGCGGCATCGCCGAGCTGGGGCCCGACCCCACGCTCCGCGTCGAGGGAGAGACCGTACGACAGGAGAACGCATGACCCCGGGAACGGCCGAGAAGCGGTGGATCGTGGGCGTGGACCTCGGCGGCACCAACGTGGTGGTGGGGCTGCTGCCGATCCAGGGCGGCGACGTGCTCGGCTTCCGCACCCACCCCACCGAGGCCCACCGCGGCGCCAAGTCGGTGGTCGACCGCATGGTCCACATGGTGGAGGAGGCGATCGCCGAGGTCACCGCCGAGGCGGGGACCACGCGCGGCGCCATCGCCGGGGTGGGGATCGGCAGCCCGGGGCCGCTGGACCGCAAGACGGGGACGGTGATCAACACCCCCAACCTGGGGTGGCGGAACTTCCCGCTGCGCGACCTGATCGCCAACGCGGTGAAGCTCCCCTGCACCTTGGACAACGACGCCAACTGCGCCACCTACGGCGAGTGGTGGCTGGGCGCCGGGCGGGGGACGCAGACGCTGGTGGGGCTCACGCTGGGGACGGGGATCGGCGGCGGGATCGTGCTGAACGGCGAGATCTACCACGGCTGCAGCGACGTGGCGGGCGAGATCGGGCACATGACCATCGACAGCAACGGGCGGCGCTGCAAGTGCGGCAACTACGGGTGCCTGGAGCAGTACGCCAGCGGCCCGGCCATCGCCGTGCGGGCCGTGGAGGGGCTGGAGGCGGGCGCCGAGTCGATGCTGACCGAGATGGTGAACGGGAAGGTGGAGGACATCACCGCCGCCACCGTCTACGAGGCCACCGTGCTGGGCGACCCCTACGCCACCGAGGTGATGAAGGACACCGCCAAGTTCCTGGGGGCGGGGATCGCCAGCATCATCAACATCCTGAACCCCGAGATGGTGGTGATCGCGGGCGGCGTCACCCGCGCGGGCGACCACCTCTTCGGGCCCCTGCGCGCCGAGGTGCGCCGGCGCGCCTTCCGCTCCGCCCAGGAGTGCTGCCGCATCGTCTCGGGCGAGCTGCCGGGGACGGCGGGGGTGGTGGGCGCGGCGGCGGTGTTCAAGATGGAGAACTACGGGCACGTGTGAGGGAGGCTCGGGTCCGCACCTCGGGTTGCATCGGGGATCCACGCAGCGCGGCATCCGCAGGCAAAGGCGGATGAATCCGCGGCTACAACTGCAGAAAGCCTCACAAACCACGTGAGGCTTCAACAGCGAACCGCAACGGCGAAAAAGCGTTAGGTCGGGTAGGCTCGGTCTTCGTCACGCGCACTTCGGTGCCAGCACACTTCCGCACTCACGCACTCACGCACTTTCCACCTTGCCCAAGCGCGTCGGCATTCTCGGCACCTTCGTCTGGGACACCATCTGGACCCTGGAAGACCAGGCGGCGGGGCGGCCGTTCGAGAGCTGGGGCGGGGTGGCGTACTCGCTGGCGGCCGGCGCGGCGGCGCTCCCGCGCGGGTGGGAGATCGTCCCCATCGCGAAGGTCGGCGCCGACCTCTTCGGCGAGGCGCACCGCTACCTCGACACCCTCGAAGGCGTCGGCCCGCGCGCGGGGCTCGTCCGCGTCGCCCAGGCGAACAACCGCGTGGAGCTGCGCTACCTGGACGCGGAGCGGCGCGGCGAGCGGCTCACCGGCGCCGTCCCCGGGTGGACGTGGGAGGAGCTGGCGCCCGTGCTCGAGGGGCTCGACGCGCTCTACCTCAACTACTTCTCCGGCTGGGAGACGGACCTGGAGACGGCCCGGCGCATCGCGAGGGAGTTCCGCGGCCCCGTCTACGCCGACCTGCACTCGCTCTTCCTGGGGCCTCCCGGCGAGGGGCCGCGCGAGCCCCGCCCGCTCCCCGACTGGGAGGAGTGGCTCGCCTGCTTTGACGTGGTGCAGCTCAACGAGGACGAGCGGCGCCTGCTGGGCGCCTCCACCGACCCGCGCTCCGTCCCCGCCGAGCTGCTCCGGCACGGCCCCGACGCCGTGCTGGTGACGCTGGGCCCCGCCGGCGCCGTCTACGCGGCCCGCCCGTACGCCGACTCGCGCCCCGGGCTGCGCGGCGGCCCGCGGCTGGAGGACGGCGGCGGGCGCGTCCTGGCGCGCCGGGTCGACGGCGGCGACCCCACCGGGTGCGGCGACGCCTGGGGCGCCGCCGTTTTCGCCGGGCTCCTGGGCGGGCTGTCGCTGGAGCACGCCGTCACCCGCGCCACCGCTCTGGCCGCCGCGAAGATGGGCCACCGCGGCGCCACCGGCCTCTACCGCCACCTCCGCCGCACCGCCGACGCCTGGGCCCGCTCCCCGATCGACGCCCCGCCCTGAGGCCGTGCAGGCGCCGGGGACCGGGGCCGGCGACCGGTTGACATGACCGGCCGCCGGGGCTATCATCGCTCCTGTTGGGAAAATTTTCATGGAAGGCGTTCCGCTGGTCCCCCCTTCACAGGACGATCCCCGTCATGACGCTCCGACGCCGTCTCCTCGCCACGGTCTTCTTTGCCGCGCTCGCCGCCTGCTCGGGCGACTCCCCCACGGCGCCGCGGCCCGCCCGCCTGGAGAAGGTGGGCGGAGACGGGCAGACCGGCGCACCAGCCGGGGCGCTCCTCGACTCGCTGGCGGTGAGGGTCGTCTCGGCCGGGGGGCGGGCGGTGCCGGGGGTGACGGTGACGTGGAGCGTGGCGGAGGGAGGCGGCGCCCTCGGCGCGCCGGCCGCGGTCACGGACTCGGCCGGGGTCGCGAAGGCGGGGTGGACGCTGGGCGCGCCGGGGCGGAACGCGGCGACCGCCAGCGTGGCCGGGGTGCCTCCGGCCACCTTCACCGCCACCGCGGTCCCGGTGGCCTCGGTCACCGTCTCGCCGGCCGCGCCCAGCCTGGGGAAGGGCGACGCGCTGCAGCTCGCCGCCGTCCCGCGCGACAGCGCGGGGAACCCCCTCGCGGGGCGCCCGGTGCGCTGGTCGTCGTCCGACCCCGGCACGGCCGCGGTGAGCGAGGCGGGGGTGGTCACCGGCGTCGCGCTCGGCACGGCCACCATCACGGCGGCCAGCGAGGAGCGCAGCGGCTCGGTGGTGGTGACGGTGACGGCGGAGGACCGGGCGGCGCCGAGGCTGACGGGCCTGTCGCTGGCGCCGGCGGCGGTCGACGTGACCTCGGCGGCCGCCAGCGTGGAGGTCCTGGTGTCGGCCGCCGACGGCGGCACCGGGGTGGAGTCGATCTTCGTGATCTTCCAGGGCTCCGCGCCGGGGACGGGGACCGGCTGCAGCGACTCGCCGTCGGGGACCGCCGTGCTGGTCGGCGGGTCGCCGGCGAGCGGGGTGTGGAGGTGCACGGCCGCCGTCCCGCGCGGGGCCGTCCCGGGGACCTGGACCATCAACGACGTGATCCTGATCGACCGGGCCGGCAACCAGGGACACTCGGGGACGGCGGACCTGCGGGCCGCGGGGCTCCCCTTCTCCTTCTCCGTGGCCAACACCGCGCCGCCGGCCCGCCCCGCGCTGACGGCGGTGGCGATCACCCCGGATGCGGTGGACGTGAGCACCTCCGCCGCGTCCGTGGAGGTGGTGCTCTCCGCGAACGCAGGCGCCGGGGTGAGGGAGGTGAACGCCGCCCTGGCGGCCACCCGCGGGGAGCCGCCCGGCGGACAGTCGGCCGGGTGCTCCGCGCTCGCGCCCGCCAGCGGCACGCAGACGGCGGGGACGTGGAGGTGCACGCTGAGCATCCCCCGGTCCGCCGCGGCGGGGACGTGGAACCTGTGGGTGACGATCAGGGACCAGGCGGGGAACAGCGTCCTCTACGACCCGCCCGCCCTGGCCGCCGCGGGCCTGCCCGGCACGCTGCGGGTGGTGAGCGCCAGCGAGGACGTGACGGCGCCCGTCCTCACCTCGCTCTCCGTGAGCCCCACCCGGGTGAGCCTGGGCGACCTGGGGAGCACGGTGGAGTTCAGCTTCACGGCGGCCGACGCGGGAACCGGGGTCAGGGTCGGGGGCGCGAACCTCCGCCAGCCGGACAACCAGGGAGGGCGGGGGTGCAGCGCCGACCCGGCGGGGGGCGCCCCCCAGCAGTCGGCCGTCTTCCGCTGTTCCATCCTGCTCCCCCCCTCGTCGGTGGAGGGGACCTGGACGGTGCAGATGGTGTTCTTCGACGCCCTCGGCAACAGCCGGGCGTACACCGCGGCGGAACTCAGGGCGGCCGGCTTCCCCGCCGAGGTCGTCGTCACCCGCTGAGCCTTCCGCGCGACGCGGAGCACGCCTGGTCCCGCCTCCCCATCCGGGGGGCGGGACCTTGCGCTTGAGCGTGCGATGACGGGAGCCGGGTCCTCCCGCGCCGTCCTCGCCTCGCGCCCGAACCAGTCCGCGCAGGCGGAGTTTTGCGCCGTTGTAGCGGTGATTTCAATCGCCCGTCCGAGGCGGCCGGCGCGGCACGCCCGGCCTTCCACACCGAACACTTTCCGATCCGCTCCGCGGGATGTAGCTTCCCCGCATGCCTCACCGAGAGCCCGGCGCATGACGCGCGTAGTCGCCATTCCCCCCACGCTGAACGACGACGCCTTCGAGGCGGTGCTGGCCGAGGTCGCCGAGGGCGGCGGCCAGAAGCTGCTCTTCGACGCGCGCCACGTGCGCTTCGCCGACCCGTACGGGATGCTGGGGCTGCTGGCCGTGGGCGAGCACCTGCGCGGCCGGGGGGTCCCGCCGATCCTGCACCTGCCGCAGTCGTCCGACGTGGTGCGCTACTTCGCCGCGATGGGCTTCCTGCGCGCGGCGGCCGGCGCCTTCGAGCTGCACGACGCCCCCCGCGGCCGCGCGGCCGAGCCCACGGCGCTGCTGCCGATCACCGTCATCCAGTCGCACGAAGACGTCCACGACGTCATCAACGAGCTGAACGAGGGGCGGGTGAGCGCGCTCCTCTCCGAGCAGCTGGGCTACAGCAAGGCCGACGCGATCGCCTTCAGCATGCTCCTCTCCGAGGTCTCGCAGAACATCATCGAGCACGCCGACGCGCCCGGCTGGGTGGGGATCCAGACGTACCGGCGCTGGCGGGGGATCGACCGGCGCGTGGCGGTGATCGCGGTGATGGACCTGGGGGTGGGCTTCAAGGGCTCGCTGGAGCGCGAGCACGCCGCGCGCTTCGGCGACCGCTGGGGCGACGCCACGGCGCTGGAGGCCGCCTTCATCCACGGCGTCACCCGCTTCCGCGACCCCGGGCGCGGGCAGGGGCTCAAGCAGATCCGGAAGAAGGTGGGGCGCTGGGGCGGCAAGATCGCCATCCGCAGCGGCACCGCGCGGATCGCCGACGTCCCCGAGTGGGACGATGCGCCGCCGCTGGTGAAGGACCTGCCGGGCTTCCCCGGCGCGCAGATCGAGATCATCCTCCCCGCGCGCGAGCCCGCGCCCCCGGCCCCCGAGCCCCAGGCCGCCGGCCGCGCGCGCGCCTCGATGCGGCGGACGTGACCCCTGCACACGGCCTCGGAGCCGGGGCAGGTGGGGCAGGGGCGGGTGAACCCGCGGCAACAACGGCGAGAAGCCTGCCTGCGCAGGCTGGTTCGGCGCGGGGGCCGACTTCGGCGCGGGCAGGCCGGCTTCGGGGCGCGAAGCGCGCGGGCGCAGCCCGCTAGTCCGCGCAGGCGGACTTCGTGTGGTCGTCGCAGCGAATTCATTCGCCCGAGATGGCCGAGGACCGGGACGTTTCACTTTCGCACTCACGCACTCACGCACTGATGAAGACCGTCACCTTCGAGACCAACAAAGGCTCCTTCACCGCCGAGCTGTACCCCGACGCGGCGCCCAGGACCGTCGAAAGCTTCGAGAAGCTGGTGCGCGACGGCTTCTACGACGGGATCGTCGTCCACCGGGTGGAGCCGGGCTTCGTGATCCAGGCCGGCGACCCGCTCACTAAAGAGCTCCCGCTCACCGACCGGCGCATCGGCACGGGCGGGCCCGGCTACACCGTCAAGCTCGAGGTGCAGGGCAACCCGCACCGCCACGAGACGGGCGCGCTGTCCATGGCCCGCACGGCCCATCCCGACAGCGCGGGGAGCCAGTTCTTCGTGGTCCTGGACGAGGCGAACGCGCGCCACCTGGACGGCCAGTACACGGTCTTCGGCAAGGTGACGGACGGGATGGACGTGGTCCGGCAGATCCAGCGCGGCGACCGGCTGGAGAAGGTGACCGTCCACGACGCCTGACGTCCCGCGCCCGCGCCCACTCACCCGCAAGCTTTGCCATGCTCCTGCACCGCCGCTCGGTGACGTCGCTCTTCAGCAACCTGGTGACCCGGCCCACCGGGCGCGCCATCCGCACCGGCGTGGAGAGCCAGATCGCCGAGCTGGAGGGCGGCGGCCAGGCGTGCCTGTCGATCCTGGACTTCAGCCAGGTGCGCGTGCTCGACTACAGCTGCGCCGACGAGATCGTAGCCAAGCTGCTGCTGCGCTTCGCGGGCGACGACCGGCCGGCCGACGCCTTCTTCGTGGTGCGCGGGATCGACGAGCACCACGAGGAGGCCATCGAGGCGGTGCTGGAGCGGCACAGCCTCCTCCTGGTCGCGCAGGACGAGGCGGGCGCCGTCAAGCTGCTGGGCGAGCCGGACCCCGTGCACCGCGCCGTGTGGGACTCGCTGGTGCGCCGCGGCCGCGCGGTGCCAGCCGAGGTGGCGGCGGACACGGGGCTCGCGGTGGAGGCGGTGGAGGCGACGCTCGACGGGCTCGTGGCGCTGCGCGTGGCGGCGCGGCTGGCCGACGGCGCGGTGACGCCCGTCTCACGGCTGCTGGAGGAGTGATGGCGAACGACTACCGGGGCGCGGGCCCGTCCACCCGCGCGGTGCACGCGGGCGAGCCGCCGGCCGAGACGTACGGGCCGGTGGTGAACCCGATCGTGCTGAGCAGCACCTTCTTCAGCGAGCCGGGCGGCCAGGGGCCCGTCCTCTACCAGCGCTACGGCAACGCGCCCAACCACCTGGCCGTCGCCGAGCGGCTGGCGGCGCTGGAGGGCGGGGAAGACGCCGTCGTGCTGGCCAGCGGGATGGCGGCCATGGCGTGCGCGCTCCTCTCCGTGATCCAGGCGGGCGACCACGTGGTCGCCACCGACGCCATCTACGGCGGCACGCGCACGCTGCTGGCCGTGGAGCTGGCGCGGCTGGGGATCGAGACCACCTTCGTGGACCTCTCCTCGCCCGGATGGGTGGACGCCTTCCGCCCGAACACGAAGGTCGTGGTCGGCGAGAGCCCGTCGAACCCGCTCCTGCGCGTCCTCGACCTCCGCCCGATCTGCGACGAGGCGCACCGGCGCGGGGCCGTGGTGATCGTGGACTCCACCTTCGCCTCGCCGATCAACTGCCGCCCGCTGGAGAAGGGGGTGGACCTGGTGATGCACAGCGCCACCAAGTACCTGGGCGGCCACACCGACCTCACCGCGGGGGTGATCGTCGGCGCGCGCGAGCGGGTGGCCGCCGTGCGCGAGCGGGCGAAGGTGTGGGGGCCGCTGCTGGACGCGCACGCGGTGTGGCTGCTGGAGCGGGGGATCAAGACGCTGGCCCTGCGCATGGAGCGCCACAACCGCAACGGGATGGCGGTGGCGCGCTGGGCCGAGGGCCGCCCCGGCATCGCCCGCGTGCACTACCCGGGGCTCCCGTCGCACCCCGACCACGAGACGGCGCGGCGGACGCTGGACGGGTTCGGGGGGATGATCGGGATCGAGCTGGAGAGCGGCGAGGCGGCGGCGCGCTTCGTCCACGCGCTGCGGCTGGCGAAGGTGGCGCCGAGCCTGGGCGGGGTGGAGACGCTGGTCTCGGAGCCGCGCTACACCTCGCACGCGGGGATGACGCCCGAGGCGCGCGCCGCCAACGGCATCCGCGACGGCTTCCTGCGCGTCTCCCTCGGCGTCGAGGACCCCGAAGACATCATCGCCGACCTGGAGCAGGCGCTCGCCGCCGCGACGGAGCCGGTGCGGGCCGACGCCGCGGCGGATTGAGTATCGGCCGGGGTATCGCTGGTCATCGCGGCCACTGCGGATTATCGTTTGTGGGCGTTTCGTCGCAGACCGCGTGAGGAGGTGCCTGATGATGCAACTTGGTGAGCGGATCACCATGGACCCCGAAATCTGCCACGGGAAGCCTACGATTCGGGGTCTTCGCTATCCCGTGGAGTTGATCCTGGAGTTGCTCAGCGCGGGGATGAGTCACGACGAGATTCTCGCGGACTACCCCGACCTCGAGCGCGAGGACATCATCGCCGTGCTCGCGTTCGCGGCTCGCCTGAGCCAGGTGAAGCGGATGGTCCCGCTGGCGGCATGAACTTTCTCGTCGATGCTCAGCTCCCGCGCCGGATCGCACTGCGGCTGCGCGAACAGGGGCATGACGCGATTCATACGCTGGACTTACCCAACGGGAACAGGACGTCCGACGCCGAAATCCTGGCGATCTCCGCCCGTGAGCAACGGGTAGTGGTTACCAAGGACGCCGACTTCGTCAATTCCTTCACACTTGCCCGTCAGCCCGAAAAGCTGCTGCTGATCTCCACTGGTAACATTGCCAACGCCGATCTCGAACAGATTCTCCTGCCCAACCTGTCCACGATTGTTTCCGCGTTCACGACGGCAGACTTCATCGAGGTGACCCGCGACTCACTGCTGATCCACGCGTAGGGCCGACACCGCCGCGGGGCGCACCGCCAGTCCTGCACACCCTTTTCGCAGAAGCTGTCAGCGGCTCCCTTCGATGAAGTGAATTAAGCGCCGGTTCCCTCTTCCCGCGCTCCCTCTTTCCACCTGGACCGCTCATGCACGCTATCCTCCGCCCCCTGCCGCTGTTCGCCGCGTGCGCCGCCATGGTCCTCGGTCCCGCCCGCCTCCCGGCGCAGGACCAGGCGATGGAGCAGGCGCTGCGCCGCATCTTCGCCTCGCGCGACTTCGCCTCGGAGCGCTTCGGCCCCGCGCGCTGGCTGGACGGGGGCGACGCCTACACCACGCTGGAGCGGTCCGAGCAGGTCCAGGGCGCGCGGGACATCGTCCGCTACCGGACGGAGACCGGCGCCAGGGACGTCTACGTCTCCGCCCGGCAGCTCGTCCCGGCCGGCGCGCAGGCCGCGCTCGAGGTGGAGGACTACGCGTGGTCGCCCGACGGGTCGCGGCTGCTGGTCTTCACCAACTCGCAGCGCGTGTGGCGCAACAACACGCGCGGCGACTACTGGGTGCTCGACCGCGGCACCGGCGCCCTGCGCAAGCTCGGCGGCGACGCGCCGGAGTCGTCGCTCATGTTCGCCAAGTTCTCCCCCCAGGGCGACCGGGTGGCCTACGTGCGGGAGGGGGACCTCTACGTGGAGCGCCTCTCCGACGGCCGCGTCACGCGGCTGACCACCGGAGGGTCGCGCACGCTGGTGAACGGGACCACGGACTGGGTCTACGAAGAGGAGTTCTCGCTCCGCGACGCCTTCCGCTGGTCCCCGGACGGGCGCAGGATCGCCTACTGGCAGTTCGACATGACGGGGGTGCGGGACTTCCTCCTGATCAACGACACGGACTCGCTCTACTCCTTCGTGGTCCCGGTGCAGTACCCGAAGGCCGGGACCACCAACTCCGCCGTCCGCGCCGGGGTGGTCGACGCGGAGGGCGGGCCCACGCGCTGGCTGCAGCTCCCCGGCGATCCCAGGAACGACTACCTGCCGCGCATGGAGTGGGCGCCGGACTCGCGCGAGCTGGTGCTGCAGCGGATGAACCGGCTGCAGAACACCAACCGCCTGATGCTGGCCGAGGCGGCGACCGGGGCGGTGCGGACCATTCTCACCGAGCAGGACAGCGCCTGGCTGGACGTGGTCGACGACTTCCGCTGGCTGAAGGGCGGCGCGGAGTTCCTCTGGGTGAGCGAGCGCGACGGCTGGCGCCACCTCTACGCCGGCAGGCGCGACGGCGGCCCGCTCCGGCTCGTCACCCCCGGGGAGTTCGACGTGACCGACGTGGAGCAGGTCGACGAGCGCGAGGGGTGGGTGTACTTCCGCGCCTCGCCGTCCAACGCCACGCAGCGCTACCTCTACCGCGCGCCCCTCGCCGGCGGCCGGGCGGAGCGCGTCTCGCCGGCCGCGGCGGCGGGGACGCACGGGTACGACGTCTCTCCGGACGCGCGCTGGGCGTTCCACACCTTCGACACCTTCGACACGCCCCGCGTGACCGACCTCGTCCGGCTCCCCTCGCACGCGGCGGTGCGCACCCTCGCGGAGAACCGGGCGCTCCGGGCGGCCGTGGCCCCACTCGTCCACCGCGAGACGGAGTTCTTCCGGGTCCCCGTGGGCGGCGGCGTGGAGCTCGACGGGTGGATGCTCCTCCCGCGCGACTTCGACCCCGCGAAGAAGTACCCCCTGCTGATGTTCGTGTACGGCGAGCCCGCCGGGCAGCTCGTGGTCGACGCGTGGCAGGGCGCCTACCGGCTCTGGCACGGCGCGCTGGCCGACCGCGGCTACGTGGTGGCGAGCGTGGACAACCGGGGCACCCCTTCGCCCCGGGGCCGCGCCTGGCGCAAGGTGGTCTACGGGGCCATCGGCGAGCTCTCCAGCCGCGAGCAGGCCGAGGCGGTCCGCGCCCTCACGCGCTCGCGCCCGTACCTCGACCCGGCGCGGGTGGCCATCTGGGGGTGGAGCGGCGGCGGGTCGTCCACGCTCCAGGCGATGTTCCGCTACCCCGACGTGTACCGGGTGGGGATGTCGGTGGCGCCCGTGCCCGACCAGCACCTCTACGACACCATCTACCAGGAGCGGTACATGGGCCTGCCGCAGGAGAACGCGGAAGGCTACCGCCGCGGCTCGGCGATCAACCACGCGGAGGGGCTGCGCGGCGACCTCCTGCTCGTCCACGGCTCGGGCGACGACAACGTGCACTACCAGGGGACGGAGCGGCTGGTGAACCGCCTGGTGGAGCTCGGCAAGCCGTTCGACCTGATGGTCTATCCCAACCGCAGCCACTGCATCTGCGAGGGCGGCGGGACCACGCTCCACGTCTACTCGCTGCTTACGCGCTACCTCCTGGAGCACCTTCCCGCCGGCGGGCGTTGAGGAGGGACTCCTCCCCGGATCGGCCAGCCGGCGCGCATCGCCGCGGACCGGGCGCGGCGCGGCGGATCGATTCGCAAGACCTCCTCGAGCCTTCATCGCACCCGGCCACGCACACCCGCAGCGGAGATCCCGGCATGCGCCTTCACTTCCTCGCCCTGGCCGCGGTCGCCGCGTGCGGCGGCCCGGCCTCGGACGATCCCAACGTCCGGATGGTCGCCGCGTCGGATCCCGCCATGCTGGCCGCGATCGATTCGGCCCGCGCCACGATCGGGGAGCTGCTTTCCCGCATCGCGAGCCCGCCGGCTACGCAGACCCACCTCTCCGTGAAGGTTCCCCTGCGCGAGGGGGACGACGTGGAGCACATGTGGCTGGACAGCCCGCGCTACGACGGCCGGCTCCTCCACGGGACCCTCGACAACCAGCCGGTCGTCGTCCACAACGTGCGCCCGGGCGACGCCGTGAGCGTCGCGCCGAACGAGATCTCCGACTGGATGGCCATCGATGCGGGCCGGCTCTGTGGCGGGTACACCATACGCGCCATGCAAGACCGCCTCACGGCCGAACAGCGGGCGCAGTTCGAGAGTAGTCTCGGGATCGTCTCCCTGAACAGCCCCTGCTAGACAGCCCGCCCGCTTACGAAAACAAAGCCGTTCTCTTCGGATGTTCCGCTCAGCTCGCTCGCGGAGATGCCCACCGCCGGGTCCTGCACACCTCTCCGCAGGAGCTCCGATGTCATAGTTCTGGTTGGATTCTGATCTACCGGCGAACGGCGAAAGGCCTCACACGGAGTTAACGGAGTCAACAGAGAACCACCCGCAGTTCTCCGTTAACTCCGTTTCCTCCGTGTGAGACATTCAGTTATGGATCTCGATGCGAGCCTCGGATCGAGTTGCCGGCGCTCACCGTCCGGGCGCGGGCTCCTCGGTCACGAAGCGGCTACTCATCCAGCCCAGGCGGTCCTGCGGCGCCTCCTCGGGCCATCCCTCGGGCGAGGCGTCCCGGGGCGGGGTGCGGCCGTCCATCAGCACGTACCACCAGACGCGGCCGGTGGCGTCGGTCGCCTCGGCCAGGGCGACGCCGCGCGCGCCGCGGCCGTACTCGGCGCTGGCGTTGCCGTGCCCCTCCCACACCCCCTCCGCGCCGCTGATCTCCGGCGAGTAGCGCAGGAGGTAGCGGTCCTGCGCGACCGTGAACCGCTTCGGCCGGGCGAGGAAGCGCGTGGGCGGCGCGGTCTCCGACGAGCCCAGGATGCGGTGGCGCAGCCGGTAGCGCACCGTGTCGCCGCGGACCTCGGGGCGGTAGTACTCGATCAGCAGGTGGGTCTCGGCGCAGCAGCCGTACTGCACCGCGCGGAAGCCGAGCGGCTCGCCGGGGCGCCCGCGCCAGGTCCGCTGCAGGGTGGCGTGCGCTTCGAACACCTGCACGGCGCGCCCGCCGATCACCTGGTAGAAGAGGAGCCGGTCGCCCTCCATCGCCGCCACCTCGCCCTCGCGCATCTCGATCCACGGCCCGTTGTAGACCACGTCGCGCACCCCGTCGCCGCTGAAGTCGACGAAGTGGAAGTCGGCCGGGCTCTGCTCCACCTCGCCGCCGCGCACCACGGGGATGCCGAGCGCGCGCAACCGGGCCAGCCGGTCGCCCGGGACGGGGTCTTCCACCTCCGACCACCGCAGCGAGTCCAGGCTCAGGAAGTGGCGCGGCTCGCCGAAGTCCGGCAGCCCCGGCCAGGGCTCGTCCGGCGCCTCCACCCGCGCGGCGGCTGCGACGGCGGCGGCCGCGGACGCGCTGTCCGCGGCTTCCGGGGCCCGGGGCGTCTCTCCCCGCTCCGGGCACGCGGCGAGGCAGGCGAGTCCGAGCAGGGGGAGGAGGGAGAGCGGCTTCATGGGGTCGGTGGAGGGGAGGAAGGGTGTGGGGGCGGGGAACCGGCGCGGTTATGATCAGGCATGGGGGCGGCGGACACAAGGGAGTGTCCCTTCGGCGCCCTGGCGGAGGCGGGACGAGGGCCGCATGATCGGCCAGCCGCTTCCCCCCGGCCGAATCCCGCCGCAACGGTCCACGCCGGCGCTCCCTCCCGCGGCGGGCCGATCCGAAGCTCCCGGCCGAGTCGTATCCATCAGGGCGTGCGCCTCGCCCTTTTTCGTGGCTCAGCACAATCCACGGTCCGGGTGTCTTTCCCCGGAAGCGGCGACTCCCCCCGATCCCCGATGTCCTTCGCGCCGAATTCCTTCCTCCCATGAAGCGCTCTTACGACGTGGTGATCGCCGGCGGCGGACCGGCGGGGCTCTCGGCGGCGGAAGTGATCGCGTCGCGCGGGTGGTCGGTGTGCGTCGCGGAGCGGATGCCGAGCATCGCCGAGAAGGTGCGCACCAGCGGCGGCACGCTCGTGCACTGCATGCGGGAGCTCGGCGTCCCCGAGCGGCTCTACCACGTGATCGACGCGCTGCGCTTCCAGGCGCCCGGCGGGCACGTGGAGTTCGCCATGGACGACCCGCGGGTGTGCGTGATCGACGTGCGCGGCGTCTTTCGGCTGCTGGCGGACCGCGCCGCCGCGGCGGGGGCGGAGGTGCTCACCGGGACGGTAGCCGACGGGCCGTCGGTGGACTACTTCTCGGGCTACGCCACCGGGTGCCGGCTGGTGCGCCGGGGACACGCGCCCGCCACCGTGCGCGCTCGTGTGCTGATCGACGCTACCGGGTACGCTTCGGTACTCGCGAAGGCATCGGGGCTGCACCCCGGGTTCCGACGCTACGCCTTCGGGGCCGAGCTGGAGCTTCACGCGCCGAACGCCGACCAGAAGAACGCCACGGTATTTCTCGACGGCCGCCACGCTCCTGCGCAGTACCGGTGGGTGTTCCCGCGCGGCGGCGGCCGGGTGCGCATCGGCGTGGGCGTGCTGCACGCCGACACCCGCGCCAGCCCGCGCGACCTGCTCGCCCGGCTCAGGCGCGACGTCGCCGGCTTCGGGGTGGACCTGGCGGGCGCCGAGGTGGTGGAGGAGCACCACGGGCTGATCCCCTCCGACGGGCTGCCGCGGCGCTTCACGGGCGACGGCATCCTGGCCGTGGGCGACGCCGCCGGCCAGCCCACGCTGGTGGTGGGCGAGGGGATCCGCGTGGCCGTCGAGGCCGGGCGGCTGGCGGGCGAGACGGTGGCCGACGCGCTGTCCGCGCGCGACGTGAGCGCGGCGCGGCTGGGGCGCTACGAGCGCGAGTTCCGCCGCCGCTTCGAGCGCGACCTGGCCATCGGGCACGCCGTCAACCGCGTGCTGGCGCGCTGGGACGACGGCGACCGCGACCGCTTCGTGCGCGGCGTGCGCGACATGCCGCCCGCCGTGGTGGCCAAGCTCCTCCTCTCGCGCTTCACCGACCCGCAGGTGGTGGGGTGGGTGATGACGCACCCGGTGATGTGGCGCACCTTTCTGCGCGCCGCCGCCCGCCGCCTCACCCCCTGGGCCCGCCGCCCCGCCGAGCTGGTCGCCGCCGACGCGTCCGGCGCCGTCCCCGTGTAGTCCCACGCGAGGTTTCCATCCTTCGCGCCTGGAGGCAGCCTGCCGGCGCGGAAGCCAGCCTCCGCGCCGAACCAGCCTGCGCAGGCAGGCTTCTCGCCGTTGTTGCCGCGGGTTCACCCGCCCGGCGCGGGGCCGCGTGGAGCCGACAGTTCGACTCTCTCTCAGGAAACAGTTCACGTGAGCTCCATCGCCCTCCCGGCGCGTCCCGGCCTGCACCGGCCCGTGGGGCTGCGCGTCCTGATGCTCTTCGGCGCGCTCTTCGCCGCGGGGACGCCGGTGCTGCTGGGGCTGGCCGCGCTCGGCGTGGGAGAGTTCCGCATCGGGCCGCGGGTGGTGGACGCCGCGACGTGGCTGCGCGTGGCGGCGCCGCTCTTCACGCTGGCCGGCCTCCTCTTCGCCGCCACCAGCTACGGGATCGCGCGGCGGCGGGCGTGGTCGCGCCGGCCGCTGATGGCGCTCTGGCCGGCGATCGCCGTCTACGCCGTCACGGCCTTCGCGCTGGGCGCGGTCCGGCGCGCGGAGCTGCTCCAGGCGCTGGCCGACGCCGCGGTGCTGGGCGCCGTCTCGTACTGGTATCTCTATCGGAAGCGGAACGTCCGCGCGTACTTCCAGGCGCTGCGAACCCGCCCTTGATGGGTGGTGTAGATTTTCCCGGCACGATTCTGACGCCGCTTGTCGCACCCGACAGGCGGCGTCGCTTTCACGCCACGCACCGAACGTGCGTGAGTGAGTGTGTGAACGTCTACTCGTCTACCTGTGACCGATGGCGAGCGTGGATAGATCCGGGTCGGGGCGCGGCCGCGGGAAGCCGCGGGAGGAGGAGAGCCGGGCGATGGACGCGGTGGCGGACATCGCCGTGGTGGGGGCGGGCCCGTGCGGGATCGCGGTGGGAGTGGCGGCGAAGGAGCGCGGCCTCTCCTGCGTGCTCTTCGACAAGGGCGCCGTCACGCAGTCCGTCTACCGCTACCCCACCTACACCACCTTCTTCAGCGGCCCCGAGAAGCTGGAGATCGCGAACGTCCCCTTCACCACCGCGGGCGACAAGCCCACCCGGCGCGAGGCGCTGCGCTACTACCGCAAGCTGGTGAGCTTCTTCGGGCTCGACGTGCGGCAGTACGAGGAGGTGTTCCACGTGCGCCGGCTGGACGACCTGTTCGTGCTGGTCACCCGGCGCCGCGACGGCTCCACCACCGCGCACCGCGCGCGCAACGTGGTGATCGCCACCGGCTACTTCGACACGCCGCGCCGGCTGGACGTCCCCGGGGCGGCGCTGCCCAAGGTGGTGTCGTACTTCAGCGACCCCTTCCCCTACTTCGACCAAGACGTGCTGGTGGTGGGCGGCGGCAACAGCGCGGCCGACGCGGCGCTCACCTGCTGGCGCGAGGGGGCGCGCGTCACCGTCTGTCACCTCTTCCCCACGCTCGACAAGGGGATCAAGCCCTGGGTGCGCCCCGACCTGGAGAACCGCATCGCCGAGGGGGCGATCCCCGTGCTCTATTCGCACCGGCTCACCGAGATCCGCCCCTACGAGGTGGACGTCCTCGACATGCAGACGGGGAAGACGAAGACGCTCAGGAACGACTGGGTGCTGGCGATGATCGGCTACGTCCCCGACCCCGGCCTGCTGCGCGAGCTGGGCGCCACCATCGACGGCGAGACCGGCATCCCCACGCACGACCCCAGGACGATGCGGACCGACGTGCCGGGCGTCTACATCGCGGGGGTGATCGCGGCCGGCTTCGACGCCAACAAGATCTTCATCGAGAACGGCAAGCTGCACGGGCCGCTGATCGCGGACGCGGTCGTGGAGTCGGGGCGGAAGGGGTAGGGCTGCGACGGCGCGGGACGCCACCCTGGGCGTCGGGTACCAGACTCCAGAATTGATCATGCAAGCGTAGAGATGCGGCGTGGGAGGAGATCGTGGTCCGTCGCGCGGGCCTCGCAGCCCTCACCCGCGCCCGTCGCTCGCTCCTCGCGACGAGGCACTCCCTCTCCCGATGACGGAAGAGGGCTGACCCCGACTCGGCGCGGCGGGGGACTCGCGGCTTCGGAAGGTCGGATTCACCGGGGAGGTGGTCGTATGTTTTCCGCCCGATTAACTTTCGGGAGAGGAACGCATCCCCCATCCCCACTCCCGGAGAACCATCCCATGAAGAAGCTCAGGCTGGAGATCGAGCAGCTGGAAGTCGAGTCGTTCGCAACGGCCACCGGCCCGGAGGACGGGCTGGGAACCGTGCGGGGGCTGGCGGACAAGACCGAGACGCAGTTTCCCCAGGAGACCTGCCCCATGGAGTACACGCCGTTCGTCATGAGCTGCGACCCGGCCGACTGCGTGAGCATGGAGGTGGACTGCACGATGTCCCTGTACACGACCGATCTGAACGACGCCTGCACCGGAGGCTGAGCCGCGCGGCTCGGCTCCGGTCTCGTCCGTCGTGTCATTCTGAGGGAGCGCCTGCGCCGGCCTTGCCTTCGCGACGAAGCCTGGGCCGCCCGGCTCCATCGTGTTCAGGGGTTCGGCGCAGCGGCTTCCTCAGAATGACAATGAGGGACTTCGGCGCTGCGCGCGACGGGCGGTCCGTAAGGCGTTGATCCGGAAGGCGCAACGCGGTAAGTTCTTGACCGCCGCTCTGGCGGTCCTTCTCCGTTCGACGTCCGTCCTCCCCCATTCTTTCCCGAACCCCGCGACTGGAGGCTAGATGCCGCGCGTCCTTCGTCCGCTCCTGCCGCTCTTCGTGCTCGCGATCCCCGCCGCCGCGCCCGCGACGGCGCAGCAGCCCGTGCTGAACATCCGCCACGACGCGCGGGAGAAGGAGATGGTCATCGAGGTGGGGCCGGTGGACCTCCCCGCGAACGCCGAGCACCTGCAGCTGCCCGCTCTCCACGCGGCGATCCCGCTGGACGGGTGGCTGCACGGGTTCCGGGTGGAGATGGTGGACGGGGAGGGGAAGGAGGTGCCGCGGCGCACGCTGCACCACGTGAACGTGATCGCCACCGGCCGGCGCGAGCTGTTCAGCCAGATCATGCTGCGGGTGGCCGCGGCCGGGCAGGAGACCGCCCCCGCCATGCTGCCGCGGCTGATGGGCTACCGGGTGCGGAGCGGGCAGGAGCTGATCGTCACCGCCATGCTGAGCAACCCCACCGCGCGCGACTACCGCGGCGTGCGCCTGCGGGTGCACTTCCCCCACACGCCGGCCGACGCGTGGATCAGGCCGCTCTCGATCCTCCCCTTCTACATGGACGTGATGCCCCCGGCCAGCCTGCACTCGTACGACCTGCCGCCGGGGCGCTCCAGCAAGAGCTGGGAGGCGCGGCCGGCGGTGGCGGGGCGCATCGTGGCCGTGGGCGGGCACCTGCACCGCTACGGCCTGTCGCTGCGGCTGGAGGACGTGACCGCCGGGAAGGTGATCTGGGACGGGCGCCCCGTGCTGGACGAGACGGGCGAGGTGGCGGGGATGGACATCAAGCGCTTCATCCTGCGCCTGGGCATCCCCGTGCGCACGGACCACGTCTACCGGCTGACGGCCTTCTACGACAACCCCACCGGGAAGACGATCCCCGGCGGGGGGATGGGCGCGCTGGGCGGCGTCTTCATCCCCGAAGACGAGGCGAAGTGGCCGGGGATCGACAAGAACCACCCGGAGCTGAAGCTGGACTGGCACCTGGTGCACACCGGCAACCAGCCCGGCCAGGGCGGCGGACACGGCGGACACGGCGGACACGGCGCCGCCCCGGCCGCCGGCCACTCGCACGGCGCCGCGTCCACCGGCCACGACCACGCCGCGCCCGCCGCCAAGTCCGCCCGCGCTCCCGGCCGGCGCTGACAACCAGCCCCTGAAAGAACGTCATTCCGAGCGGCGCCGCATCGCCGAAGCTGCTACCACACGGAAGCCGTGCGGCGCCCGAGGAACCTGCTCACCCCTGCCGGGTGGCTGCTTCTCCGCGTGGACCCGGCCTCGTCGCAGCCGCGGGAAGATTCCGCGGGAGCCCGTCCGGCCACACTGCAGGCGTGGGTTCGGCGCAACGGGCTCCACTCGGAATGACATGTCTTCGGGGAACTGCATGCCGGATCGGGAGATCGAGCATCAGAACCGTTTTTGCCGGGGAGTCGCTCTCTTGTCGCGCCCGCGGCGCTGCCTTACCATGTGAGCGGTGCCGTGAGGGCGGCCGACGGTCCGCGTAAAGGGTTCAACCCGCCCCCTGCCGTTCATCCCATAGACCTTCTATTCCTCGCCCAACCTGCGGACACGGGCGGCATGAAAGGGCTCGTCCCCTTTCGAGGAAAGGAAGGTGCCTCATGTCCGAACCGACCCCCGGGTCCGCGTCCGGCGCGCTGCCGCTCCCGGACGCCCCCAACCTCGACTGGCTCCGCAAACAGGCCAAACGCCACCTCCAGGAGCTGCGCCGGACGAACCCGGACGCCAGGCTGGCCGACGCGCAGTTCGGCCTGGCCCGGCGGTACGGGTTTTCGAGCTGGCGGGCGCTGAAGGCGCACGTCGACGCGTCGACCTTCGACGGCCGGCTGTTCGAGGCGGCGCGCGGCGGCGACGCCGCCGCCCTCGCCGCGCTGCTCGACGAGCGGCCGGACGGGCTGCACGCGCGCGCGAAGCCGTACGAGTGGTCGCTCCTGCACGCCGCGGCGCACAACGGCCACCTGGCCGTGGTGGAGCTGCTGCTCGCGCGCGGCCTGGACGCGAACACCCGCGAGAAGGGCGACAACACCACCGCGATGCACTGGGCCGCGGCCGCCGGGCACCTGGACGTCGTGCGGCGCCTGGCCGACGCGGGCGGCGACGTGGTGGGGAGCGGCGACGACCACGCGCTGGAGGTCATCGGCTGGGCCACGTGCTGGGAGGGCACCGACGAGCGCCACCAGGCGATCGCGGAGTTCCTGGTGAGCCGCGGCGCGCGGCACCACGTCTTCTCCGCCGTCGCGCTGAACCTGGCGGACGAGGTCCGCCGCATCGTGGCGGCCGACCCGGCGGCGCTGCACGGCCGGATGACCCGCAACGACGGCCACCGCACGCCCCTGCACTTCGCCGTCCTGAAGAACCGCCCGGAGATGGTCGCGCTGCTGCTGGAGCTGGGCGCCGACCCGCTGGCGGTGGACGAATCGGGCCAGCCGGCGGCCGTCTACGCCACCGCGCCCGACACGGACCGGCGGCTGCTGGAGAAGATCCGCGAGATGACCGCGGCGGAGCTGGACAGCGCCGAGCGCGGCCAACGCCCGCCGCGCGGCACCCTGCTGGACCTGGTGGCCGTCCTGGCGCTGGGCGACTGGGAGACGGCCGCCCGGCTTCTGCGCGAGGATCCCGGGCTGGCAGGGAAGGGCGGCGCGCTGCACCTGATGGCGAAGCGGGGCGACGCACGGGCCGTGCGGTGGCTGCTGGACCACGGCGCGGACCCCAACGCGGTCTGGGCGCACTGGGACGCCGGGGTCACCCCGCTGCACCTGGCCGCCGCGCAGGGCCACGCCGACGTCGTGCGCCTGCTCCTGGACGCCGGCGCCGACCCGGCCGTCCGCGACGGCAAGCACGACGGCGACGCGGTCGGCTGGGCCGAGTACGGCAGGGTTCCCCCCGCCCCGAACTGGCGGGAGATCGTCCAGCTCCTCGAGGCGCACGGCGCGAAGGCGTAGCCAGCTCGGTGGGAGCGTTTTCGTGCCGGCGGGCGGTGTGGAGCTTGCGGCGCGGCCGACCCCGACGACCGTAGATCCATCCGTCCGCCCCGGAGACGCGATCCGTGCCCGACGCCGTCGTGCAGGCCCTCCTCCCCCTCGTCCGGCAGTTCGCCAGCGGCGAGTACGGGATCGCGCTCGGCGGCTCGCTCGCGAAGGGGACGGGCGACGAGCGGTCGGACGTCGACATCTATCTCTTCGCCGAGCGCGTCCTTCCCGCGGACCAGCGCCGGGCGCTCGCGGAGCAGGCCTGCGGGGCGGAGGGCGGCGTCGCCTGCTGGGGGAGCGGCGAGCCGTTCGTCGAGGGCGGGACGGACTTCCGCTACGGGGGGCAGACGGTGGAGGTCTGGATCCGCGAAGCGCGCTCCGTGGCGGAGACGATCGAGCGCTGCCTGCGGGGCGAGGTCGAGCGCGAGTACCGGGCGTGGACGGTGATGGGCTTCTTCAACCACGCCGTCCTCTCCGACGTGAAGTCGATGCGCATCGTCGAGGACCCGGCCGGCATCCTGGCGGAGTGGAAGCGGCGGGTGGCGGAGTACCCGCCCGCGCTCAAGCGGGCCGTCGTGGCGCGCTTCCTGGCCGAGGCGAAGTTCTGGCCCGGCAACGTCCACTACCGCACCGCCGTCGAGCGCGGGGACGCCATCTACGCCGGCGGCATCGCGCACCAGGTGGCGTACGCGCTCGTCCAGGTGGTGTTCGCGCTCAACGAAACGTACTTCCCGGGCGAGAAGCAGCTGGCGCGGGCGCTCGGCCGGCTGCCGGCGGCGCCGCGCGCGTTCGCGGCGCGCGTGGAGGCGCTCCTGTGGCCCGGCGCGCCGGCGAGCGTCGCCGAGCTGTGCGCGCAGGCGCGCGAGCTGGGCGCGCTGGTGGAGGAGGTCGAGGCGCTGGCGCGCGCGGAGGAGGCGGATGTCGCGTAGGGGCGGGGCGGCAAGCCTTCCGGCCAGCTCCGCGGTCCGGCCCGCAGCGCGCTTCCCCGGTCGAGCATCGGGCACGGACGGCCTGCGCGCGGCTCGCACGCGCGCGCGGGAAGATTGCCCCGCGGCCAGGTGCGAGCTACCTTCCAGACACAATATATCCGTGGACGCTCCCAGACGAGGTTCGTCCAATGAGAAAAATCAATGCGAAGGTGATCGTCATCTTCCCCTACGGCGGATTCAAGGCGGGGAGCTCCAGCGAGCGGCTGTTCTGGCGCATCGTCGAGGTGGCGCAGCGCGTAACCACCATCCCTCCCGCCGTCATCGTCCTCAACAGCGACACGGTGCGGAAAGGCCAGGCGAAAGCGTTCCTGCGCGACCCTCGCCACGCCAAGCTGGACGTGGTCGTCGCCTGGTCCGTCGACACCTGCCAGATGTGGCTCCACGGGTGGGGCCACGTGCTGGACACGTGCAGGAGGAAGAGGCTCGACCGGGTCATCCAGTTCCCCGGCGACATCGAGAGGCTGGAGGACGAGCAGGCCTTCCTGGGCCAGCTCGAGGTGTTCGCCACCCTGGGCGGCTGGAGTCTGGCGGTCGGCGAGTTCCAGATCGGAGGGCGGTTCGGGGCGAAGAGCCTGATCGACCAGTACGGGACATATCCGCTGATGTCGATCTGGTTTCCCGAGCTGACGCGAAGCGTGCTGTCTCTCCCCCTGAACCGGCCCAGGTCGGAGTTCCTCAACCTGGACGCGAAGACCCTCGACATGCTGCTGCTGGAGCGGAAGTTCGCGTACGAGCAGACGATCAACATGCTGATCAGCTGCTGGGATAGCAAAAGCGCCACCTGGAAGCGGGGCGTGCGGGTCACGCCGCACCAGTTGGGAACCCTCCAGGACAACGACAGCCAGCGGCACTACATCGGCTGCCTGGACCAGATCGAGAGGACGGAGCGGATGCTCAAGCTGCGCTGGCGGGAGGTCAACAGTCCGGGCCCCAACGCGAAAGACGCGGAATACAGCAGGTTCATCGAGACCTTCCACCGGCTCGACCGGCTGTCGACCGCCAGCCGCGAGAGCGCGGCCATCACGATCCGCTCGCTGCTCGGGATCGGAACGATCGCCTGATGCCGGGCCGCCGCCCGGCTGCGCGGCCGAGCCGGAGGGCGGTGCGCGGTCGCGGCGGAGGCGGGTCACGAGGGGAGGCCGGGTTCCGCTCTCCCGCCCTGCCGCCCGCCGCGCGAGTCGCCCGGTCGCGCGCGCTCGATGCTGGTGTCGGCGAACGAGACGGGGTCTTCCAGCGGCTCCAGGTGGGTGTCGACCGTCGAGGCCGGGATCGCGGCGCGGATCTCGGCCTCGAGGCGTTCCAGCAGCTCGTGCCC
>DASVWD010000156.1 GCA_036389795.1 Longimicrobium sp. | reverse complement strand
CGCCCGGCGGTGCAGACGTTCCGGGGTGCGTCGGTCCCGGTGGAGCTCTCCCTCGAACTGCTGGAGCGGCTGCAGGCGCTGGGGCGGAGCGAGGGCGCGACGCTGTACATGACGCTGCTGGGCGCCTTCCAGGTGCTGCTGTCGAAGTACGGCGGGAGCGAGGACATCGTCGTAGGCAGCCCCATCGCCGGCCGCACGCGCCGGGAGGTGGAGGAGCTGATCGGCTTCTTCGTCAACACGCTGGTGCTGCGCACCGACCTGTCGGGCGACCCGAGCTTCCGCGAGGTGCTGCGGCGGGTGCGGGAGGTCACGCTGGGCGCGTACGAGCATCAGGACGTGCCCTTCGAGAAGCTGGTGGCCGAGCTGCAGCCGGAGCGCTCCCTCAGCCACTCGCCGCTCTTCCAGGCGATGTTCACGCTGCAGAACGCCGACGACGGGGACGGGGGAGGCGCGCTCGCGGGGCTCGAGGCGAGCGGCGTCGGCGCGGCGACGGAGATCGCCAGGTTCGATCTCTCCCTGACGCTCTACACGATCCCCCAGGGTTTGCGCGGCGCGCTGAACTACAGCACCGACCTCTTCGAGCCCGACACCACCCTGCGCATGGTGCGGCACCTGGGGCGGGTGCTGGAGCAGGTCGCCGCCGACGTGGACGCGCGGCTCTCGCGGCTGGAACTGCTCGGGGAGGCGGAGCGCGCGCTCGTGCTGGAGGAGTGGAACCGGACGGGCGCGGAGTCTCCCGCGGACCGGTGCATCCACGAGATGTTCGAGGTGCAGGCGGCGCGCACGCCGGAGGCGGTCGCGGTCGTCTACGAAGGAGAGTCGCTGAGCTACGCGGAGCTGAACGCCCGCGCCAACCAGCTCGCCCACTACCTTCGGTGGCGTGGGGTGGGCCCGGAGGCGCGGGTGGGGATCTGCCTGGAGCGCAGCCTGGAGCTGGTGGTTTCCCTCCTCGCCGTCCTCAAGGCGGGCGGCGCCTACGTGCCCCTGGACCCCGGCTACCCCGCCGAGCGGCTGGAGACGATGGCCGCCGACGCCGGAATCGCCCTGCTGCTGACGATCGAACGCCTGCGCGACGGCGTGCCGGTGCCGGCGGGCCTGCGGGTGATTTCCGTCGACGCCGCCTGGCCCGCGATCGCGGCGGAAAGCACGGAGAACCCGGAGAGCGGCGCGGGGCCGGACACGCTGGCCTACGTGATCTACACCTCGGGCTCCACGGGCACGCCCAAGGGGGTGATGAACGCGCACCGCGGCGTGGTCAACCGGCTGTGCTGGATGCAGGCGCAGTATGGGCTGGGCGAGGACGACGTGGTGCTGCAGAAGACCCCGTTCGGCTTCGACGTCTCGGTGTGGGAGTTCTTCTGGCCGCTGCAGCAGGGGGCCCGGCTGGTGCTGGCGCGGCCGGACGGTCACCGCGATCCGCGCTACCTGCAGGAGGTGATCGAACGGCGGGGGGTGACGACGCTGCACTTCGTCCCTTCCATGCTGCAGCTGTTCCTGGAGGCGGTGGAGGCGGAGCGCTGCGTGTCGCTGCGACGGGTGGTCTGCAGCGGCGAGGCGCTGCCGGCGTCGCTGGCGGAGCGCTTCCACGAGCAGTTCGAGTCGCGCGTGGAGCTGCACAACCTGTACGGCCCCACCGAGGCGGCGGTGGACGTGAGCCACTGGGCGTGCGCGCCGGGGGATCGCACCGGCGTGGTGCCCATCGGCCGGCCGGTGTGGAACACGCGGCTGTACGTGCTGGACGGCGCGCTGCGGCCGGTGCCCGTCGGATTGACGGGCGAGCTGTACATCGGCGGCGTGCAGGTGGCGCGCGGCTACCTGGGGCGGCCGGGGCTGACGGCGGAGCGGTTCGTTCCCGATCTGTACGCGGCGGAGCCGGGGAGCCGGCTGTACCGCACCGGCGACCGGGTACGGTGGCGCTCGGAGGGCGCACTGGAGTACCTGGGCCGCCTGGACCACCAGGTGAAGATCCGCGGCTTCCGCATCGAGCCGGGCGAGATCGAGGCCGTGCTGCGCCTGCAGGACGGGGTGCGCGACTGCGCCGTCGTCCCGCGCGAGGAGGGCGGCGACCGGCGGCTGGTGGCGTACGTGGTCGGCGAAGCGCGGGCGGACGCGCTGCGCGCCCACCTGCGCCAGAGCCTGCCGGAGTACATGGTGCCGGCCGCGTTCGTCTCTCTCGACGCGCTCCCGCTGACGCCCAACGGGAAGCTGGACCGCAAGGCGCTCCCGGCGCCGGCGTACACGGCCGAAGCGGACCGGTACGTGGCGCCGCGCACGCGCGTCGAGGAGTTGCTGGCGGGGATCTGGACCGAGGTGCTGCGGCTGGAGCGGGTGGGGGTGCACGACAGCTTCTTCGAGCTGGGCGGCCACTCCCTGCTGGTCATGCGGCTGCTGGCCCACGTCCGGGCCGCGTTCGACGTGGAGATCTCGATCCGCTTCGTGTTCTCGATGCCGACGCTGGAAGCCATGGCGGAAGAGATCGAGCGCAGGATTTACGAAGACGTCGCCACCCTGTCCGAATACGAGGTGGAGCAGCTGGTCGAGTCCAACACCGTGGCAAGAGCCTGAGATGTCCACAGAAAAGACCGTCGACCTCCCTCGTTCGGAGCTCTCTGCCGCCAGGCGCGCCCTCATCGAGGCGAGGCTCAGTGGCCAGGTCCGCTCGTCCGGCATCGTACCCCGCCCCCATCGCGAGAGCGCTCCGCTGTCCTTCGCGCAGGAGCGGCTCTGGTTCATCGACCGGCTGGATCCGGGGAGCACCACGTACAACCTCCCCTGGCCGCTCCGGCTGCAGGGAGCGCCGGACATCGGGGCGCTGGAGCGGGCGCTGGGCGAGGTCGTCCGGCGGCACGAAGCGCTGCGCACCACCTTCCGGGAGGTGGACGGCTCTCCGGTGCAGGTGATTGCGCCCTTCGGCGGGTTCAGGCTTCCCGTCGAAGATTTCTCCGGGCTGGCCGAGGCGGATCGCGGGGTGGAGGTGCAGCGCCGCCTGACGGAGGAGGCGGCGCGGCCCTTCGACCTGACCGCGGGACCGCTCTTCCGCGCCACGCTGCTGCGGTCGGGCGAGGAAGACCACGTGCTGCTGGTGGGCATGCACCACATCGTGAGCGACGCGTGGAGCCTGGAGGTGCTCTCCCGCGAGCTCTCGGCGCTGTACGAGGCGTACCGCGAGGGGCGGGAGTCGCCGCTGCCGGAGCTGGCGGTGCAGTACGGCGACCATGCCGCGTGGCAGCGCGAGCATCTGCGGGGCGCGGTGCTGGAGCGGCAGCTGTCGTACTGGCGGGAGCGGCTGGCGGACGCGCCCGCGCTGCTGGAGCTGCCCACCGACCACCCGCGTCCGGCCGTGCAGAC
The DNA here is from genome assembly GCA_036389795.1 of Longimicrobium sp. Classification (NCBI taxonomy): domain Bacteria; kingdom Pseudomonadati; phylum Gemmatimonadota; class Longimicrobiia; order Longimicrobiales; family Longimicrobiaceae; genus Longimicrobium; species Longimicrobium sp. The sequence continues at coordinate 1,127 of DASVWD010000156.1, read as the reverse complement.
GTTCCGGGGGGCGAACCAGCGGGTCGCGCTTCCCGGCGAGCTTCTGGAGCGACTCCGGGAGGTGGCCCGGACCGAGGGAGCGACGCTCTTCATGGTGGTGCTCTCCGCCTTCCAGGTGCTCCTCTCGAAGTACAGCGGGAGCGAGGACGTGGTCGTGGGGACCCCCACCGCGGGGCGGACGAGGAAAGAGGTGGAGGCGCTGATCGGCTTCTTCGTCAACACGCTGGTGCTGCGGACCGACCTCTCGGGCGACCCGGGCTTCCGCGAGGTGCTGCGGCGGGCGCACGACGCGACGCTGGGCGCGTACGAGCACCAGGAGGTGCCCTTCGAGCGCCTGGTGGCCGAGCTGCAGCCGGAGCGGTCTTTGAGCCACTCGCCGCTGTTCCAGGTGATGTTCGCGTTCCGGGACGCCAGCGGCGGGGGCGAGGAAGGCGCTCTCACGCCGCTCGCGGCCAGCGAAGCCGGGCCGGTCATGGAGATCGCCAAGTTCGATCTCTCCCTGGCGGTCGAGGCGAGCGCTCACGGGCTGTCTGGCGTGCTGAACTACAACTCCGACCTCTTCGAACCGGGGACCATCGAGCGCATGGCCCGGCACCTGGAGCGGGTGCTGGAGCAGGTCGCCGCGGATGCGGACGTGCGGCTCTCGCGGCTGGACCTGCTCGGCGAGGCGGAGCGCGCGCTGGTGCTGGAGGAGTGGAACCGGACGGCGGCCGAGGTGCCGGCGGACCTGTGCATCCACGAGCTCTTCGAGGTTCAGGTCGAGCGCACGCCCGACTCGGTCGCCGTCCGCTTTGAAGAGGAGTCGCTCACCTATGCGGAGCTGAACGCGCGCGCCAACCGCCTCGCCCATCACCTGCGCGGCCGTGGGGTCGGCGCCGAGGTGCGCGTGGGCGTGCTGATGGAGCGGAGCCTGGAGATGGTCGTCTCGCTCCTGGCGGTGCTGAAGTCCGGCGGCGCCTACGTGCCCCTGGACCCGAGCCTCCCCGCCGAGCGGCTGGCGTACATGCTGGATGACAGCGGCGTGCCGCTTGTGCTGGCGCAGGCTGCTCTGCGCGACGCCGTCCCCGCGCGCGACGGCGTGGCGGTGCTGGCGGTGGACGCGCTGGCGGAGCAACTCGCCTCGGAGA
>DASVWD010000155.1 GCA_036389795.1 Longimicrobium sp. | reverse complement strand
CGACCTGGGCCGCGCTCCCCTCTCCCAGACCACGGGAGAGGGGAAACACCTCGGCGCTGCGCGCGACGGAGCGCGGGAGCGGACGAACGCGCGAGGGGCCCGGGATCGCTCCCGGGCCCCTTCGTACTTCCGTACTTTCGTACTCCGTACCGCCGTCACTCCTTGACGAACTCGGCGACGTCGCGCACCTCGACGGGGGCCACGTTGATCGACTTGAGGCCGGCCTCGATGACGCTCCGGTCGCCGACCACCACCACCACGGCCTGGCCGGGGCGCACGTAGCGGTTGGCCACCCGGCGCACGTCCTCGGGGGTCACCGCCATCACGCTCGACACGTAGGTCTTGAAGAACGACGGGTCGATCCCGTAGGTGACCAGGTCGGCGAGCTGCCCGGCCACCTCCTGCGTGGTCTCCAGGTCCTGCGGGTAGCCCAGCGCCAGGTAGCGCTTGGCCTTGTCCAGCTCCTCGGCGGGGATCGGCTCGGTGCGGATGCGGTTGAGCTCCCGGAAGAACTCCACCACCGCGCTGTCGGTCTTGGCCGTCACCACCGCCGAGCGCGCCTGGAAGGGCCCGGCGGCGCGCCGCATGGCGAAGCCCGAACCGGCGCCGTACGTCCAGCCGTGCGTCTCGCGCAGGTTCTGGTTCAGCCGGCTGGTGAACGAGCCGCCCAGGATGGTGTTGAGCACCTGCAGCGCGAAGTAGTCGGGCGTGTTGCGCGGCACGCCGGGGTGCCCGATGCGGATCTCGCTCTGCGCGGCGCCCGGCTTGTCGACCAGGTAGATGGTGGTGCGGGCGATCTGCGGCTCGTCGAGCCCGCCGGCCTGCGCGGGCGCCGGGCCCATGGCGCGCCAGGCGCCGAACGCCTGCTCCACCTGGGCCTGCATCCCCGGGTCCACGTCGCCCACCAGCACCAGCGTGGCGTTCTCGGGGCGGTAGGCGCCGTGGTGGAACGCCTCGACCTTCGCCCGGTCCAGCTGGCGCGTGGCCTCGACGGTGGCGAAGCGGCCGTACGGGTGCTGCGGCCCGAACACCAGCGCCTGGAAGGCGTTGCCCGCGATGATGGCGGGCTCGTCGCGGCCGCGGGTGAGGTTGGTGACGCGCTCCTCGCGCACGCGCTGCACCTCGTTGTCGGGGAAGTCGGGGCGCAGCACCACGTCGGACATGAGGCGCAGCGCCTCGGGGAAGTTCTTCTTCAGCACGTACAGGCTCGCCTGCGCGGCGTCGTAGCCCGCGCTGGTGGAGAGGCTGGCGCCCAGCAGGTCCAGCTGGTCGGCGATCTGCAGCGCCGTCTTCCCCGCCGCGCCCTCGTCGAGCATGCCGGCGGTGAAGGAGGCGAGCCCGGGGAGCGCGGCCGGGTCTTCGGTGGTGCCGGCGCCGCGGATCACCAGCACGGCGCTCACCACCGGCAGCTCGGGCATGCGCACGAAGGTGACCTTCATCCCGTTGGCCAGCGTGCGCGTGACGGGCTCGGGCGGGTTGACGGCCGGGGCGGGGCCCAGCGAGGGCGGCGTGGTCGGGAACTGGGCCAGGGCCGCCGGGGCGCCGCCGGCCAGGGCGGCGCCGAGGGCGAGAAGCGTGGTGGCTCGTTTCATCACTGGTTCTCCACGGCGGCGAGCTCCGTCTTCCCCTGGGGGACGAAGCTCAGGACGATGTGGTTCTTCCCCTGCAGGTACTGGCGCGCCACGCGCTGCACCTCGGCGGGGGTCACGGCGCGGTAGCGGGCCAGGTCACGCTGGACGTAGCCGGCGTCGCCCGTGTAGTAGAAGTAGTCGTTGAGCTGGTCGGCCTTGTTCCCCACCTCTTCCAGGCGGGCCACGAAGCCGGTCTCGATCCCGTTGATCACCCGGCGCACCTCCTCGGCCGAGGGCGGCGTCTGCGCCAGCTTCTCGACCTCCTCGTAGACCGCCGCCTCCAGCACGTCGAGGTCGGTGGTGGGCTTGCCGCGGACGACCACCCAGAAGTCGCCGGAGAGGAGCGAGGCGTTGTTGAAGGCGTTGACGGTCTGGGCGATCTGCTGGTCGTAGACGAGCCGCTTGTACAGCCGCGAGCTCTTCCCCTGGGTGAGGATGCCGGCCAGCACGTCGAGCGGGGCCTCGTCGGCGTGGAAGCGCTTGTTGGCGCGCCAGATCACGCTCACCTGCGGCAGCGTCACCCGGTCTTCGCGGGTGATGTAGCGCGTGGCGGCGATCGGCGGGATCGGCACGCTGGGGCGCTGGACGGGCTGCCCGCGCGGGATCCAGCCGAAGTACTGCTCCGCCAGGCGCCGCACCTCGGCGGGGTTCACGTCGCCGGCCACGGTGAGCACGGCGTTGTTGGGCGTGTAGTACTGCCGGAAGAACCCCTTGACGTCTTCGAGCGAGGCGGCGGAGAGGTCTTCCATGGACCCGATGGTGGTCCACGAGTACGGGTGCCCCTGCGGGTAGAGCGCGGCGGAGGCGATCTCGAACATCAGCCCGTACGGCTGGTTCTCGTAGCGCTGGCGGCGCTCGTTCTTCACCACGTCGCGCTGGCCGTTGAGCTTTTCCTGGCTCATGGTCTCCAGCAGCCCGCCCATGCGGTCGGCCTCGAGCCAGAGCGCCAGGGGAAGGGCGTTGGAGGGAACCACCTCGTAGTAGTTGGTGCGGTCGGTGTTGGTGCTGCCGTTGTTGGACCCGCCGGCGCTCTCGAGCCACTGGTCGAACTGGCCCTCCTGCACGTTCCTGCTCCCCTCGAACATCACGTGCTCGAAGAGGTGCGCGAACCCGGTGCGCCCGGCGCGCTCGTAGCCGGAGCCCACGTGGTACCAGACGTTGACGGCCGCCACCGGCGTGGAGTGGTCTTCGGCCACGATCACCCTCAGCCCGTTGGGGAGCGTGAAGGTGGTGTGGGGGATGCTGACGTCCTGCGCCGCGGCCGGCGTGGCGGCGAGGGCCAGCAGCAACACGAGGCGTTTCATCGAGCGGCCTTTCTGCTGGGGTTGGGGTTGGTGCACGGGTAGCATACGGCGGCACGCAACGGCCCGCCAGAGCCGGGGATGAACCCCGCCCAGGCACCAGATGTTCCGGCGGGCGGCGCGGCGCAGAGTGAGACGCCCCCGCGCGGTCGAAAGGTTGGACGCGGGCCGCCTCCCTGGTGCCTGGCGGCCCCGCCCTGGCGCTCGAGGCGCCTGTCCCTCCCCCGCCGCGCGGTGGAGGGACTTCCTCGCTGCGCTCGTGACGGGTTGGGGGTGCTTCCCTGCGCTTTCGCGGGCTCCGGCGCGGCCGCGGGGGGCCCTCACCCGCCGCCTTAGAGCGGCAACCCTCTCCCAACTTCGGGAGAGGGTGGACTTTACGAGCCGGTGCGGGGGATGGAGGTCAGATACCGGCTGTTCCTGTTCCCTCGCCGTTCGCGTGAGGGATGCGCGCCCGACAGGGCCGGGACGCCGCCGCCACGGGGGTTATGTGGCGGCGGTGGCCCGGCGCCGTTGGGCAACGTTGTTTGTTGCCCTACGGCGCGCGCAGCCCGGCCCGGAGCGCAGCGGAGGGACACGCCCAAGACCGCGGTGCGAAGTGCGCGGCCGGAAACACGAAGCCCCGCGACGGCAGCCGCGGGGCTTCGCTCGACTTCGTCCGGAGGGCCGGTCAGGCCTTCGCGGTGCCGGCGTCGGAGTAGTACTCGTAGTAGTAGGTGTAGCGGCCGTAGCCGGCTACCTTCTGGTCGGGGTCGTTGAGCACGGCGCCCACCACCCGCGCCCCGATGGCGCGCAGCTGCTGCAGCGCGTACTGCGCCGAGTGGCGGTCGGTCTGGCCGGCGCGCACCACCATCAGCACGGCGTCGGTCTGCACGCCCAGGATCTCGGCGTCGGCGGCGGCGAGCACCGGGGGGGTGTCGACGATCACCAGGTCGTACGCCGCCTGCAGCGCCTCCAGCGTGCGGCGCATGGCGGCGGCGCCCAGCAGCTCGGAGACGTTGGGAGCCAGCGTCCCCGCGGGGAGGATGGAGAGCCCCTCCACCAGGGTGGGCCGCACCGCCTGCTCCAGCGTGGCCTGCCCCACCAGCACCTCGGTGAGCCCAGGGGTGCGCGGCGCGTCGAAGATGGTGTGCAGCCGCGAGCGGCGCATGTCGCAGTCCACCAGCAGCACGCGCATGTGCTGCTGCGCGAAGGTGACCGCCAGGTTCGCGCAGACGGTGCTCTTCCCCTCCGACGCACCGGCGCTGGTGACCATGATGGTGCGCAAGGGGTCGCCGGCGGTGGAGAAGATCAGGTGGGTGCGCAGCTTCCGGTACGCCTGCGACCCCACCGAGTGCAGGTCGGTGACGGTGATGAGCCCGTCGGCGGGCTGGGGACCCCGCCGCGCCAGCGCCCGCGTGGGGAGCCGGAGCCGCCTGCGCGCGGCGTCGCCCTCGGGGGCGACGCGCGGCACCACGGCCAGCGTGGGCAGGTGCAGGTAGGTCTCCAGGTCCTCGCGACGGAGGATCGCCGTGTTCATGCGGTCCAGGAGCAGCGCCCCCGTGCCGCCGATCATGAGCCCCACCAGGAGGGCGAAGAAGAGCCGCTTCTTCCCCCCGCTGCCGATGGGGCCGGCGGGAAGGAGCGCGGTGTCGACGATCTCCACCTGCCCGGCCTCGACGGCCTCGTCGATGCGGGCCTTCTGCTGCTCGCGCAGCAGGTCGTCCACCAGGGTCTGCAGCGTCTCCACCTGGCGGCCCAGGCGCTGCTCCTCGGCCTCGGCGTCGGGGAGGGTGGCGATGCTGGCGGCGTCGCCGGCCATCACCTCGTCGATGACGCCGACCTGCGCGGCCAGGGCGGTACCGCGCGACTCCACGGCGCGCACCAGGCGGGAGCGCGAGGTCTCGATCAGCGAGTCGAGCCGCTCCACGTCGGGGTTGGAGGCGGCGCGCGACCAGGGGCCGGTGGTGAGCGAGTCGCGCGCGGTCTGCCAGCGGGTGAGCTGCTGGTAGAGCGAGGCCATCCCGGAGTTCCCCGACACCTGCGGCGCGGCGGCCAGCGCGGCGAGCTGCTCGGCGCTCTCGCGGCCCGGGGCGCCGGCGAGCTGCTGGCGCATCTGCTCGTAGATGCGCCGCTCCTGCTCCAGCTCCTCGCGCCGGAGCCGGAGCCCCGAGAGCCCTTCCTGGGTGGTGCGGAACTTCTCGCGCGGGCTGAACGCCTGCACGCCCTTGCGGAAGGCGCTCAGCTGGTACTGGGCGGCCACCAGCAGGCTGTCGGTGCTGCGCAGCTGCTCCTGGATGAAGAGGCGCCGGCGGCGGGACTCCTGCTGGGCACTCTGGGCGTTCAGCCGCTGGAAGGCGAGCGCGGCGGCGTCGGCCACGCGCTGGGCCAGGTGCGGGTCGTACGCCTGGTAGCCGATGTCGATGAAGTTGGTGAGCTCGGGCGTCTTGGCCTGCAGCCCCGCCACCACGCCGCTCACGGCGTCTTCGCGCGAGACCACGTGGAAGCGCGCGGTGGGGAGGTCGGGCCTGGCCGTGAAGACGGCCCGGACGCCGGAGAGCTCGAGCGGCGCCCCGTAGGCGGCGCGCGCCGTCTGGCCCCGCAGGCGGGCGGTGACCCCGCCCTCGCCGAAGGTCACCTCGACGGTGTCGCCGGTGCGGGCGGCGGAGTTCACCCGCACGGGTCCCACCACGGCGAAGGGGAAGTCGGGGCGCTCGGGGGCCAGGCGCAGCCCCAGCGAGTCGACCACGGCCCCGGCGACGGCGCGGCTCCTGAGCGCGCGCAGCTGGGAGGCGATCGGGTCGGTGTACCAGCCGCTGACCTGGTTGGTGCTGGTCCCGGCGGCCAGGTCGCCCGCCATCGGCACGGTGGGGTCGATGAGCCGCACCGAGGCGCTGGACACGTAGCGGGGGAGCTCGCGGGAGAGCCGGTACGCCGAGATGCCGACGGAGACGAGGACGGCGGCCACCACCAGCCAGGCGTAGCGGCGGACGGCGCCCAGGTACTCGCGCAGCGGAACTCCGTCCTTGCCGTCGTCGCCGCCCGGGGTGAGCGACGAGCGCAGCACGGGCTGGCGCGGGGCGCGCTCGGAGACTTCCGGGAGCAGCCGGGGAGTGTGGGTCAGCTCGGTCACGGATTCAGTGGGATGGCCGCGGGAAGGAGCGCGGGGGTCGGGCCGGCCCGATGCTTTCGAGCCGCAACGCCCCGCGGGACAGCGGAGGATGGTATTGGAATATAACGAGTTATCGCGGCAGGGGAAAGAGAGTGCGTTAGTGCGGAACGGCGGCTGCGCCGCCGGGGGCCCTCACCCCGCACGGCCCGGTTCGTTCGTTCCTCACGAACCAGGGCCGCGCTCCCTCTCCCAGACTGCGGGAGAGGGAAACACCCCGGCGCTTCGCGCGACGAGATCTCGCACCACTTTCGCACTCTCGCACTTTCGCACTCACGCACTCACGCACTCACGCACTCACGCACTCACGCACTCCCGGTACACCTCCAGCGTCCGCTCCACCATCCGCTCCGCGCTCAGCTCGCCTTCCACGCGGGCGCGGCCGGCGGCGCCGAGGCGGGCGCGCAGGGCGGGGTCGTCCAGCAGGCGGGTGAGGGCGGCGGCGAGCGCTTCCGCGTCCGCGGGGGGGACGGTGAGGCCGGTGACGCCGTCGGGGGAGACGAAGGGGACGCCGGTGTCGAGCGCGGTGTTGACCACGGGGACGCCGCAGGCCATCGCCTCCATCTGCACGATCCCGTACGCCTCGCTGCGGGCGACGGAGGGGAGCGCGAAGACGTCCGCCGCGTGGTAGTACGGCCGCAGGTCGGGGACGGCCCCGAGCAGCGTCACCCGGTTCCTCACCCCTGCCTCCTCGGCCTCCCGCTCCAGCGCCCGCCGCAGCGGCCCGTCCCCGGCGATCAGCAGGTGCGCGTCGACGGCGCGCATCGCCCGCACCAGGTGCTCGAAGCCCTTGTAGTAGACCAGCCGCCCCGCCGCGAACACGATCCGCTCCCCGTGGCGCGCACGGACGGCGGCGACTTCGCCCGGATCGACGTCCCGCATCTCCTCCGCGTCGATGCCGAAGGGAACGACGCGGGTGCGCGCGGCGTGGCGCCGCAGGACGGGCGAGGTCGCCAGGTACCCGGGCGAGGTGGCCAGGATGGCGCTCGCGCGGGCGAGGAAGCGGTCGATCAGCGGGGCGAGGACGGCGCCCAGCACCTTCTGCCGGACGATGTCGCTGTGGTAGGTGACCACCAGCGGACCGCGCCGGCCGGAGGCGAGATACGAGAGGACGCCGGTGGGGTTCGGGTGGTGGAAGTGGACCACGTCGGCGCGGGCGCGGCGGATGGCGCGCGCCATCCCCGGGTTGAACGACGCCGCGGCGAGCGTGGCCACCGTGCCGACCCGGGTGACGCGCACGCCGCCCCGCTCCTCGATGGTCGTGCGGCGGCCGTCGCTGCTCACCACCACCTCGACGTCGGCGTGGCGCGCCAGGCGGCGGCAGAGCAGCTCCAGGTGCGTCTCCATCCCGCCCGGGTGCGGCGGGTAGAACTTGCCGACGTGGAGGACCTTGAGCCGCCGCGTCATACCGGTCGAGTTGGAGGATGAGTCGGAAGGGACGAGCTACGCCGGTCAGTCTGCCGCCGTCGCACGGGGGAGATCGGGCGAGCGGGCGTCCGTGTCGCTGCCGCGCCCGACCCACCTGGCAAGGTGAGAAGATTCTTCGGCCCTGCCACCGTTCGTGCGGAGGCCGGAACCGTGTGATCGGGCCTCAGAATGACACCCTTGGCACCTCGCGCCTCGCACTTCGCACTTCGCACTTCGCACCTCGCACTTCGCACTCACTCCTCTCCCCGCCCGAGCACGCGGCGGTACACGGCCACCATCCCGCGAGCGTACGCCTCCAGCCCGAACTCCGCGGCCCGCTCCAGCGCGGCCTCGCGCCGGCCGCGCCACTGGCGGCGGTCCCTGCGGTCCCAGAGCAGCTCGTCGACGGCGTCCACCCAGGCGGCGGCGTTCAGCGGATCGCGGTAGACCACGGCCTCGCCGCCCACCTCGCGGAAGACGGGGAGGTCGCTGGCCACCACGGGCGTGCCGCACGCCAGCGCCTCCACCAGCGGCAGCCCGAACCCCTCGCGCCCGGAGGGGGCGAGCACCACCACCGCGCGCCGGTAGACGGCGGCCAGGACGGGGCGCTCCAGGAACGGCAGCTCGACCACCGCGTCCAGCACCCCCAGCTCCCGCGCCTGCTCGCGCTGCGGGGGCGTGAGCGGCCCGCCCGCGCGCACCAGCCGCGTCCGCGGGTGCGCCCTCCGCACCTCGGCGAAGACGTGCAGGAGGAAGTCGATCCGCTTGCGCGGCACGTTCATCCCCACGTGCAGCAGGTCGACGGTGTCGTCGCTCTTCGGCCCCAGCAGCTTCGCGGCTTCCGGGTCGGCGATCGGGTCGGGGTCGGGCGCGAAGTCGGGGTGCACGGGGAGGGGGACCGTGCTCACCCGGTGCGCGGGGAGGATGCCGCGCCCGAGCAGCTGGTCGCGCACGCTCGCGGAGTCGCAGACCACGTGGGCGGCGGCCTGCAGACCCGTGAGCACGCTCCCCATCGTCTCGCGGAACCAGCGCGGGCGCGGCTCGTCCTCGGGCTCCAGCACCGAGCGGTAGGCGTCCAGGTCGTGGCAGGTGACCACCGTGCGGCCGGCGGGGAGCTCGTGCACCAGGTGCGCGTAGCTGTGGTCGACCACGTGGAAGAGGTCGAAGCGCCCCACGTGCCCCCGCAGCCACTGCGGGTAGGCCAGGTAGCGCCCCAGGTAGCGGTCCGCGTTCTTCGCCAGCTTCCCCCCGCTCAGGCGGCGGGCCACGCGCGGCATCGGCGGGCGCAGCAGCGTCACGCGGAACTCGGGGGCGGCGAAGGTCTCCAGCGCCTCCAGCAGCATCTCCGCCGCCAGGTCCATGCTGGGCCACCCCTCGTCCAGGTAGTCGCAGACGATCCCCAGCCGGATCGGCGTCTGCCCGCGGGCCAGCAGCGCCTCGACCTCCTCCACCACGCGGCTCTTCTCCTCCTCCACCGCCTGGCCCCCGCGGACGATGCGCCCCAGCAGCGAGCCGAGCGCCGCGCCGCGCTCCTCCCGCTCCCCGACGTCCGCCTCCTCTTCGTCGGACTCCACCCAGGGGGGCCGGCCGCCGCGCCCGGCCTCCGGCGCCCGCTCCTCGATCCACGTGCTGAAGAAGAATCGGTCGAACATCGTGCCCCTGACCGTCATCTCGGAGTGCAGACGAACCAGGCCTGGCTGTTCAGCAGCGGACCCAGCGCGGGGACGGGGGAGAAGAGCGTCCGGCGCACCTCGAAGTCCGCGCGGAGGCGGCGGCGCAGGGCGCGCCAGTTGAAGCCCTTGTGGCCGTGGTACTCGTTCGGCCGCCCGTCCGCGAAGCGCGAGCGGTAGACGGGGCGCGCCACCGCCGCCTCCTCCCCCGCGAAGAGCATCCGCAGCATCTCGCCCGGCGCGTACGTCTCGCGCTCGACGTAGCCCTCCACCCCGCGGCGGGCGGCCAGCGCGCGGGCGAGCTGCTTCACCGCCAGCGCGGGGCCGGTCTCCACGGGGACGCTCACGATCACCACGCCGTCGGGAGAGACCAGCCGCCGCAGCCCGGCGATGACCCGGTCCGCCGCTTCGGCCGTGCAGTGCTCCAGCACCTCCATGCACACCGCCGCGCCGAAGCCGCCCGCCGGCTCGGCGGCGAGCGCGTCCACGTGCACGAACGATATCCCCCGCTCGCCCGCGAAGCGAGCCGCCGCGTCGGCCACCAGCCCGGGGTCGACCTCCGCGCCGACGGCTTCGGGGAAGAGGTCGCGCACGGTGGCCAGGAAGGTCCCGTCGCCGCAGCCGTAGTCGAGCAGGCGGCGGCCCGCGTACGGCGCCGCCAGCTCGCGGGCCACGCGGAAGCGGCTCCCGTGGCTCCAGCGCAGCAGCCCGATCCCCCCGAAGAGCTGCTTGCGCGCGTAGGCCCCCTCGCGCAGGCGGGCGTCGCCGCTCATGGCGTGCCGCTTCGACCGGCTTCGGTGCGGCCGCCGGCAGCCCCCACCCTGGCGCTGCGCGCCGGCCCCTCCCCCGAACTGCAGGGGAGGGACTTCGGTGCTGCGCGCGACCGGCGGGAGGAGGTCTCGCGCTCGAGGACAGGTCGCATCATCGTTTTTCGCGCTTCCCTTGAAGCACTTCGGCGAAGAAGTCGAGGTGGCGGCGGGCGACGGCGGGGAGCGCGAACCCGGCGCGGGCGCGCTCCAGGCCCCGGCGCGACAGCTCCGCCCGGCGCTCCGGGTCGGCCGCCAGGGCGTCGATGGCGCGGGAGAGCGCCTCGGGGTCGCGCTCGGGGACGACCACGCCCGCGTCGCCGATCACGTGCGGGATCTCGCCGCTGTCGCTGCCGATCACGGGGACGCCGCACGCCATCGCCTCCGTCAGCATGCGCCCGAACTGCTCGCGCCAGCGCGGCGTGGTCTCGCTGGGCGCGCAGAGGACGTCCATCGCGCCCAGGTACGCCGGCACCTGGTCGTGCGGCACGCCGGTCACGATCCGCACCCGGTCCATCCGTGCCGCCCGGAACGTCGCCGCGTCCTTCTCCAGCGGCCCACCGCCCACCAGCAGCGCGCGCCACGGCCGCCGGCACTCCTCCAGCGCGTCCATCAGCGTTGCCAGCCCTTTCTCCGGCACGAAGCGGCCGAGGAAGCCGACGACGGGCGGTCCATCCTCCGTCCACTTCAGCGCTTCGCGGACGCGGCGCCTCGCCTCTGGGTCCGGGCGGAAGCGCTCCGCGTCCACACCGGGCGGGATCACCCGGTGAGGGAGGTCGCGGTAGCCGGGCCGGTCCCGCAGCGTCTCCTCCACCGTCTTCCCGAAGGCGATCCACCCGTCCGCGCGGCGCATCGCCCGCCGCTCCAGCCGCGAGAACGGCCAGGGGTAGCGCTTCGGGAGGTTCTGGAAGGTGGCGAAGACGAGCGCGGCGGACTCCGGCGCCAGCGCGGCGACCTGCGAGGCGGCCAGCACGTACGGCTCCTCCCAGCAGTGCACCACGTCCCACCCCTCGCGCACGATCTCGCGCAGCCGGCGGCCGTAGCGCATCACGTGCACCCGGCGCGCGAGGTGGACGGGGACGGCCTCCACCCGGCAGCGCTCGCCTTCCACCGGCTCCAGCGCGACCTTGCGCAGGTCGCCGGGGAAGCGCTGGGGGGCGACGGCGGTCACCTCCCACTCCCCCGCCCCGGCGGCGGCCATCTCGTGCGCCAGCCGCCGGTTGGCGCCGACGACGTACGAGTGGCCGACGGTGAGCAGCCTGAGCGGCCGGCTCATGCCGGGTGGACCCCGGGTGGGCGGAGGGTGCCCGGCGAGCCTCCGCGCCGGGTGCGACCCACCAGCCGGGGCGAGCAGATCCCTCGGGTCGCTGCCGCTCCCCTCGGGATGACACGGGTGTGGTCGATCGGCGACTCTGCCATGGGGTGCGCCGTCATCCGCCGGCCGCGGGCGAGGGGCCGCGGTACGGCTCGGGGGCCGAGCGCGTCATCCGCCGCCAGCGGGCGAGCGTGGACCAGCGCACCGGCCGCCGCTGCCGCCACGCCCCGGGGAGGTCGCGCGCCAGCGCGGCGAGCAGGCGCCGGAACCCGCCGGGGTCGTCGACGTTCCACCCCTCCCGGATCGGGAAGTAGCGCCGGAGCCGCGCGGCGAGCCCCGCCACCACCAGGGGGAACGGTTCGTTGTAGAGGCCGTTCAGCACGTCGTTGCGCACGGTCAGGTGCAGGTAGCGCCGCCGGTCGCGCCCGGCCGCGTCGGCCAGGTGCGCCACGCGCGCGTCGGGGAGGTAGACGATGCGCCACCCCGCGTCCAGCAGCCTGAGCGCCAGCTCCTTCTCCTCGCCGTGGATGCCGAGCTGCTCGCGGAAGCCGCCGGCGGCCAGGAACGCCTCGCGCCTGAGCAGGTGCCCGAAGCCGATGAAGGTGGGGACGTAGCACGGGTAGTCCACCCGCGCGGGCTGCACCTCGGCCGGCCAGGGCTCGCCCGACGCGCCCGCCTGCGCGAACGCGACCGCCGCCACCTCGGGGTCGCCCTCCAGCACCGCGACCGCCCGGCGCACGCCGTCGCCCGGGAGGAGGTGGGCGTCGTCGTCCAGGTTCAGCACCCACGGCGTCTTCGCCTCGCGGGCGATGCGGTTGCGGCTGGCGGCCAGGCTCAGGCTGGCCTCGTGCCGGATGAACCGCAGCGGCCGCGGCGCGTCGTCTCCCAGCACGGCACGGAGGCGGGGCTCGACGGGCTCCGCCGACCCGTCGTCGACCACGATCGCTTCGGCGACGAGCGGCTCGTGCGCCCGCAGCGAGGCGAGGCAGCGGGCGAGGGAATCGACGCGGTCCCTCGTCGCCACGCCGACGGTGACCGGGCGCGCGGCCGGGAGCGGCGGCACCGTCATCGCCGCACGAAGGCATTGACGTTCGCCGCGTACCACGGCGGCAGGTCCAGGGCCGCCACGTCGCGGCGGAAGGCGGCGTTCTCCGGGGCCACCGCGAAGCCCAGGCGGCCGAAGCGGCGCACCCAGTGCTCCACCGGCCGCTCGTTGACGTGGAGCGTGCCGCCCTGGTTGGGCTGCGCGGCCGAGAAGACGACCACGGGCGAGCGCGCCAGCAGCCGCAAGAGCTTCCCCGAGTGCCACGCCGGCACGTGCTCGGCGACCTCGAGGCTCGTGGCGAGAGCGAAGTCGCCCGGGACCGCGGACGCGACCGCCCGCCGCCGCAGCCGCACCAGGTCGAGCTCCCTCACCGGCACGCCGCGGGCGGCCGCCATCGCGAGGGCCGCGGGCGACGACTCCACCCCCAGGACCGTGAGCGACGGGTCCGCCCGCAGCATCGCGGCGAGCAGCTTGCCGTCGCCGCAGCCGACGTCCAGCACCGAACGGGCGGGGAAGCGGCGGAGGATGGCGCGCGCGAAGCCGTCCCAATCCCCCGCCTGGTGCTGCTCCCAGAAGCCGCCGCCGTACGCGGTCGCGTCCTCGGACGCGAAGCGCTCGCGCAGCCGCTGCGCGTACCACTCGGCCAGCGAGACGACCGTCCGCGCGCGCCAGTACGCGCGCGGGAAGCGCCGCCTGCCGGCCTCGAGCCACGGCCGGACCCCGCGCGGCAGCGTCACCGCGCCCCGTCGGCGGCACGGGTCCCCGGCATCGGCGGCCGGCCGTCGCGCGCGGCGGCTCCCCCGGGACGGCGGGATCGGCCGTTCATCGCCTGGCCGCGCACTTCACCGCCCCGGCCACAGCGCCCAGACGCAGAGGCCGGCCCACCCCAGCACGGTGAGGATCAGCGGCGCGTCGGTCCAGAGCGCCTCGGTGGGGCTCTCGCCCAGGCTGCGCGCCTGCACCAGGTACGAGTAGCGGAAGATCCCCAGCAGCACGAACGGGACGGTGATGGCCAGCTCGGGGCGGACATCGATCACGTACAGGCTGTAGAAGACGATGGAGGCGCTGGCCGCCGTCTGCGCGTAGCCGTCGAGCAGGCCCACCGTGTAGGCGCCCAGCACGCGGCGCGCCTCGGGGCCGCTGGTGGCCAGCTCCTGCCGCCGCTTGACCGCCGCCAGGTACAGCGCCAGCGCCAGCGTGGTGATGAGCATCCACGCCGAGAGCGGCACGTCCACCGCGCGCGCGCCGGCGTAGATGCGCAGCACGAACCCGCTGGCGATGCAGAACAGGTCCACCACCGCCACGTGCTTGAGCCGGAGCGTGTACGCCGCGTTGAGCGCCACGTACCCCGCCAGCGCCGGCGCCACCGCCGGGAAGGCCAGCACCCCCAGCGCGAGCGCGACGACGAGCCCCGCCAGGATCGCCCGCGCGGTGGAGACGGGCAGCGCGCCCGAGGCCAGGGGGCGCGTGTCGCGCTTCACCGGGTGGAGACGGTCGGTCTCGACGTCCATCAGGTCGTTGAAGACGTACACGGCCGACGCGGCGACGCAGAACAGCGCCGTGGCGGCCAGGGCGCGCAGCACGGAGTCGCGCTCCAGGTAGACCCCCGCGAAGACGGCGGGCGCCAGCACGAAGCCGTTCTTGATCCACTGCCGCGGCCGGAGCAGCCGCGCCAGCGCGCGCCCCGTCCCCGGCCGCCGCGGGTCGATGCCGCGCGCCGTGTCCAGGGGGGGAGCCGTCTGCCGGTCGAGAGCCTGGGGCATCGATGAGAAACCCGAAAATGGACGTCGGAGAATCGGATGCGGAGCGCGAGGCCGCCCGGGGGCCCTCACCCGGCGCCGCTACCGCGTCGCCACCCTCTCCCAACTTCGGGAGAGGGTACTTTGCTCGCTCCGGTGTGGGATCTACAGCTTCATCCGCTTGAACAGCCACTCGGGGATGGAGCGGATGGCGAACATCACGGGGCGCCAGAAGCCGGGGAGGTACACCACGTCGCGCCCGCCCTCCACGGCCCGGCGGATGCCGCGCGCCACCTTCTCCGGCGGCGCCACCAGGAAGGTGCCCGGCTTGCCGAAGGTCATCCGCGTGTCCACGAAGCCGGGGACGACCGTCACCACGCGCACGCCGGCGGGGTGCAGCCGGTTGCGCAGGCCCTGCAGGTAGACCGTGAGCCCGCCCTTGGCCGCGCCGTAGACGTAGTTGCTCTGCCGCCCGCGCTCGCCCGCCACCGACGAGACCACCGCCAGGAACCCCCCGCCGCGCCGCTCGAAGTGCCCGGCCAGCACCGTCAGCAGCGACACGCACGCGGTGAGGTTGGTGTCGAGGACGAGCCGCGCCTCGGCGAAGTCCGTCTTCGCGCGCTCCTGGTCGCCCAGGTAGCCGACGGCGATCACGGCGCCCTCCAGCGCGTGCCCCTCCTCGCGCAGCACGTCGCCGAGGACGCGGGGGTGCGTGTCGAAGGCGAGCGCGTCCAGCTCCACCGCCCGCGCGCGCACCCCGAAGCGCAGCGCCACGTCCAACGCCACCGCCCGCGCCTCGTCGACGTCGCGCGCGGCGAGGACGAGCGGGCGGCCCCCGCGCGCCAGCTCGGCCGCCAGCGCCCGCGCCACGCCCGAGGTGGCGCCGACGACCAGGACGCTCCCCCGGGCCTCAGCCATCGGCCAGCCCCACCCGCCGCGCGAGCGACGAGGAGAGGACGCCGTCGGGGTCCACGCACGCCTTCACCGCGCGGAAGCGCTCCGCGTCCGGGTACATCGCGGCGAAGGCGGCGCGGTCGAGCGCGGCGTCCTTCGCCAGGTAGACGCGCCCGCCTGCGTCCAGCACGATCCGGTCGAGGTCGCGCAGCAGCTCCGCCAGTCCCGGGGCGACGGGGAAGTCGAGCGCGAGCGTGTAGCCGTCGCGGGGGAACGAGAGCAGCCCCTGGTTCGCCGGGCCGAAGCGCTTGAGCACGGCCAGGAACGAGGCGCGCCCCGCCTTCGCCACGCGTTCCAGGAGCCGCGCCAGCGCGTCCGCGCGGTCGGGCGGCACCACCGACTGGTGCTGCACGAAGCCGCGCCGGCCGTAGAGGCGGTTCCACCCGCGCACCCCGTCCAGCGGATAGAAGAACTTCTCCAGCGGGACCAGCACGCCCGCGCGGTCGCGGTGCAGCGCGTGGTAGAGCCGGTTGAAGGCGCCCACGGTGAAGCGGTTGAGCGCGAACGACGGCGCGTCGAGCGGGACCCCCAGGCGCCCCTCCCGCCGGCGCGCGAACGGGTCGCCGGAGACGCGCGAGGCGGGCGCGTGGTCGCCCCGCATCAGCACGCCGCGCCCGAGCCGCCTCCCCCGCGCCAGGCAGTCGACCCAGGCGACGGAGTAGCGGTAGCCCGCGTCGTCGGCGAAGCGCTCCAGGGCGCAGTCCAGGTCGGCCGTGCGCGCGTGGTCCACCGCCACCCAGGCGGACTCGACGGGGAGGAGGCGGAGCCGCGCACTCAGCACCGCGCCGGTGAGCCCCATCCCGCCGAGGGTGGCCCAGAAGAGCTCGGCGTTCTCCGCGCGCGAGCAGGTGAGGACCCCGCGCGCCGGGGTGAGCAGCCGGAAGCTCTCGACGAAGGCGGCGATCGTGCCGTCGCGGTGGTGGTTCTTGCCGTGCACATCGCAGGCGATGGCGCCGCCCAGCGTGACGTGCTTCGTCCCCGGGGTGACGGGGAGGAACCAGCCGCGGGGGAGGAAGGCGTCCACCACGTCGGCGAAGCTGGCGCCCCCCTCCGCCTCCAGCACCCCCGACGCCTGATCGAAGGCGAGCATGCGGCCCAGCCGCAGGTGCGAGACCACCGCGCCGCCGCCGTTGAGCGCCGCGTCGCCGTACGCGCGCCCCAGCCCGCGCGAGACCACGCCGCCCTCGGGCCGGACCGCGAGCACCTCGCCCAGCTCCGACGTCTTCTCCGGGCGGTAGACGCGGCACGTCTCGACCGGGTGGCGTCCCCATCCGGAGAGGCGCTGCACGCTGGAGGGGATCATCGGGACGAAATCGGGGGCGGTCGGCGGCGAGACGGAAAACGATGGCACCGAAAGGTGGATGGCGCAAGGAGATGGGGGAGGATGCAGGACGCGGAGTAAACTTCCTCCGCATTCCTGGCGAGCGAAAGCCCCGCCGCGCGGGGAGCGCGGCGGGGCCTTTCTACTGCGGGTGGGCCTGCGGCCGGCTCAGGGCTCGATACCGCCGCCGGTGCCGCAGTAGTAGCTCGACGAGCCCGTGGTCGTGGCGCCGCTGCCGTCCGTCACGGTGGCGGACACCGTGACGCGGGAGGTGCCGCCGCAGAGCGGGTAGGCGTAGCTGTACCCGTCGGCGTCGTACTGCTCGATCGCGTTGCTCCAGCTGAAGCTGTACCCCGATTCGGTGCCGCCCGAGGCCGTGGCGTCACAGTATCCGGTGGACGAAT
This sequence comes from Longimicrobium sp., assembly GCA_036389795.1. Classification (NCBI taxonomy): domain Bacteria; kingdom Pseudomonadati; phylum Gemmatimonadota; class Longimicrobiia; order Longimicrobiales; family Longimicrobiaceae; genus Longimicrobium; species Longimicrobium sp. The sequence continues at coordinate 25,655 of DASVWD010000155.1, read as the reverse complement.
CGCAGATCACGCTCACGCTCAGCGGGGTGGAGCCCGGAACGGGCGGCGGGGGCGGCGGGCCCGGAATGAACCCCGAGTAGACCACCCGGTTGGGCGAGTTGTTGCCCTTGTTGGTCACCACGTTCCACGTGGCGTTCTGGTCGATCGCGTATTGCACGTCCACCGGCAGCGAGCCGGGAATCCACTCCAGGTACATGGCCGCGATGCCCGCCACGTGGGGAGCCGCCATGGAGGTGCCGGTCATGACGGTGGTCCCCGTGTCGCTGCCGTACCAGGCCGAGGTGATGCTGGTGCCCGGCGCGAACAGGTCCAGACACAGGCCGTAGTTGGAGGTGGAGTAGCGGGTGTCGGTGGAGTTGGTGTTGCCCACGATGATCGCGTCTGTGACCCGAGAGGGCGAGTAGTTGCAGGTGTTCGCGTTGTTGTTCCCCGCCGCGATCACGTACGTCACGCCGGAGTTGATGGAGTTCTGCACGGCGTTGTCGAGCGCGTAGTTGGCCGGGCCGCCCAGGCTCATGTTGGCCACCGACAGCCCGACGCGGTTGGCGGTGACCCAGTCCACGCCCGCGATCACGCCGCTGGTGCTGCCGTTTCCGAAGCAGTCCAGCACGCGCACGGAGATGAGGTTCACGGCCTTGGCCACGCCGTAGGTGCTGCCGCCGGCCGTCCCGGCCACGTGCGTGCCGTGCCCGTTGCAGTCGCTGGCGTCGCCGCCAAACACGTCGTACCCGGCCACGGCGCGCCCGCCGAACTCGGTGTGCGTGAAGCGGATGCCGGTGTCGAGGACGTACAGGTTCACCCCCGCGCCCGTGCGGTTGTACGTGTAGGAGTAGTCGAGCGGACGGTACCGCTGGTCGATGCGGTCCAGCCCCCACGTGGGATAGAACTGGGTGCCGGCGGCCGTGACCACCTGGTCGGGCGAGATGTAGTCCACCTGCGGGTTGTTGCGGAGGGCGGCGAGCTGCGCCGCGTTCAGCCGCGCCGCGAAGCCGTTCAGCGCGGCGTGGTACACGTGGCGCGGCGTGGCGCCCGCCGCGGCGGCCGCGGCGCGCGGAGAGGCTCCCGCCTTGAGCACCACGATGTACTGGTCCTGGATTGCGCCGTCCTGCGGGCTGGCCGCGAGCGCGGCGTTGGGCGCGATCTCCGGCGACAGCGGGGCCGCCGAATCCCTCGAGCAGGCGGCGAGGGCCAGGATGATTCCTCCGGCCAGGACTGCGGGACGAGCAAGCATGCGACCTCCAGGTGGGTGGGTGGGGAACGAGAGCCGGACGCTCTCTGCGAATTGCACCGAAAGGTGTGTATCGCAATCGTAAGGCCATACTGCTACATTTCATGAATGCGTTGTGGATTGGTGACTTAGCAAAATACGAACAGAGATTACGTCGATTCAAAATAGTGCGTCAAATCCTGTACTGCACCAAATAATGTCGGAACCGTGTCGGTGTCGCGCCCGCGAGCACCGGCGGCGCCCGGTGCGCTGCTCCCCTGCGCTCGCAGATTCGGGTCTACACAGGTTCTGCCGCGGGTTCCCCCGCCATTGCCCCCGCCGACGCATACACCTCCAGCGTCCGGAGCGCCGTGGCCGTCCAGCTCATCCCCCGCACCGCCCGGTGGGCGCGCTCGCCCATCTCCCGGCGCAGCGCGGGGTCTTCCATCACCCGGCGGACGGCGGCGGCGAGGGCGGCCGGGTCGCGCGGGGGGACCAGGACGCCGCCTCCACTCTTCCCCAGCAGCGCCGGCGCACCGCCCACCGCCGTGGCGACCACGGGAAGGCGCTGGCTCATCGCCTCCATCACCACCATCCCGAACCCCTCGTAGGTGGACGACAGCACCAGCGCGTCGTGCTCGCGGAAGCGCCGCATCACCTCGTCTTCGCCCACGCGCGGGACCACCGCCACCAGCGGGCGCACCTCCGGCGGGAAGTCGGCCAGGACGCGCTCCTCCGGCACCCCGGGGCCCAGGACCGTCAGCCGCGGCGCGCCGCCGCCGGCGGCCAGGAGCGCCATGGCGCGGACCAGGTAGTCCACCCCCTTCATCCGGTCCCAGGTGGCGCAGAAGAGGAGGCCGCGGCCGCGCGGCGCGTCCGGCGGCGGGGCGTCGTCGAGATACCGCTGCGAGACGCCGTGCGGCACCACGTCCACCCGGTCCGCCGGCTTCCACCCGCGCCCGACGGCGAAGTCGCGGTCGCCGTCGTTCAGCACGATCAGCCGGTCGGCCAGGCGCGCGGCGAGCGCCACCTGCGACAGCCGCGCGGCCGGGTACCAGAGCCGCCGGTGCCACCCCTTCGACCCCAGCCCCTCGGCCGCGTCGTCCAGCATCCGCCGGTAGTTCAGGTGCTCCAGCCCGTGCGAGCGGCTCACCAGCGCCACGCCGCGGTACGCCCCCAGCCGCCGCCGCACGCCGACCATCGCCCCCTCCGCGCTGGCGGCGTCGACCACGTCGAAGCGCCCGTGCTCGCGGAAGGCCCGGGCGACCGCGCGCGCGGCGAGCGCCGGCCCCGCCAGCCAGCGCAGCCGCGGCGAGGACGGGCGGGGGCCGAGCTCCGGCGCCAGCAGCACGCGGCAGTCGTGGCCGAGGCGGGTGAATTCCTCGCGCAGCTTGTGGTAGACCTTCCCCGAGCCCAGCCGCGGATCGTCCGGGTAGTCGCCGACCAGCAGGATCCTCACGGCCGGCGCCCCGCGCGCGAGGCCGCGTAGCGCAGCCGCGCCTTGAGCGCCCGCCCGGCCTGCACCGCCCGCTCGGCCGGCGAGGGACGGAAGCGGAAGACGCGCCGCTGCAGGGCGTCCTCCTCCGCGTCCGGGGCGCCGCGCGCGCGCAGCTCCACGAGGCCGGCGTGGTAGCGCGCCCAGAGCGAGAAGTACGGCCGGTCCAGCGCCGCCAGCAGCCGCGTGTAGTCGGCGAAGGGGCTCGCCGTCCAGGCGGTGGCGTGCCGCTCGTGGCGCGTCCACGTCCCGCGGTTCAGCAGGCGCGCGTCGCCGTGGGAGAGCAGGATCGCCGCGTAGACGTTGTCCCACACCGCCTCGCCCACCACGTAGGGGCGGAAGCGGCGGCGGTGCGCGCGCCACCACTCCGCTCGCACGGCGAAGGTGTCGACGCCGCGGGTCACCACCCCCAGCCCGGCGCCCGTCGCGCCGTCGAAGTCCATCCGCGACACCGCGCGGCCGTCGAGCGGCACGGCGAGGACCTCGTCCACCAGCGCCTGCGAGACGTGCACGTCGGAGTTGGTGAAGCAGAACGCGCCGAGCCCCTCCTCCTCCGCGCACGCGCAGAGCCCGTCGAACAGCTCCGTCACCAGCGGCTTGCGTCGCCCCGCCCGCCCGGTGGCGGCGACGGAGTCCGCGCGGAGCGACGCCACGGTGCGGAAGCCGGGGACGTCGATCACCCCGTCGGGCCACTGGAGGTTGACCAGGCGCACGCCGTCGAGACCCCGGAGCGTGTCGAGCGCCGCCGCCTGCCGGCGCGCGGCGTCGCCCTCGGCGGGGTGGACGTGCGTGCCCAGCAGGAGCATCTCAGGCCGCCTCCTGCCGCTCGCGGGCGCTGCGGTGGATCTCCTCGAAGATGGCGGGGAGGCCGCGCGAGACGCTCCACTCCGGGTAGTGCGCCTTCAGCTTGGCGAGGTCGCTGATGTAGCAGACGTGGTCGCCCGCGCGCGGGGCGTCGACGTACTCGTGGCGCACCTCGCGGCCGGTGAGCGCGCGCACGTGCTCGAACGCCTCCAGGATCGAGCACGAGTTGCCGCGCCCGCCGCCCAGGTTGTAGACCTCGGCCACGCGCGGCCGCTCGGCGAAGAGGTGCACCAGCCGGGCGATGTCGAACGCGTGCAGGTTGTCGCGCACCTGCTTTCCCTGGTAGCCGTAGATGCGGTAGGTGCGCCCCTCCACCGCCGTCTTCACCAGGTAGCTCAGGAAGCCGTGCAGCTCCACGCCCGCGTGGAAGGGCCCGGTCAGGCACCCCCCGCGCAGGCAGCAGGTGGCGATCCCGAAATAGCGCCCGTACTCCTGCACCAGCACGTCGGCCGCCAGCTTCGACGCGCCGAACAGCGAGTGCATGCACTGGTCGACGGGGAAGCTCTCGGGGATGCCGTCGGCGCAGGCCGGATCGGCGTAGTCCCAGCGCGTGGGGAGCTCGGCCAGCGGCAGGCGGTTGGGGCCGTCGCCGTAGACCTTGTTGGTGCTCAGGTGCACGAACGCGGCGCCGGGCGCGTGGCGGCGGACGGCCTCCAGCAGGTTGAGCGTGCCCGTGGCGTTGACGTCGAAGTCGTCGAAGGGGCGCTGGGCGGCCAGGTCGTGGCTGGGCTGCCCGGCCGCGTGCACCACCAGGGTCGGGCGCACGGCCTCCACGCACTGGCACACCCCTTCGCGGTCGCGCACGTCGAGGGCGTGGTGGCGGAAGCGCGGGTGCTCGGCGCGCAGGCGGCCGAGGCTCGGGAGGGTGTCGCCCCCGGGCCCGAAGAAGTCGCGCCGCATGTTGTTGTCGATGCCGTGCACCTCGGCGCCCAGCCGGGAGAAGTAGTCCACCACCTCGGCGCCGACGAGCCCGGAAGAGCCCGTCACCAGAACGCGTTCCACGTTTACCCGACCCTCTGGATTGTTTTTCCGACGCTCAGGAAGATGTCATTCCGAGTGGAGCCCGATGCGGTGAAGCCGCCGTTGCCACCGAGGTCGGCCGGGCTCCCGAGGAATCCACCCACGGCCGGCAGGGCGCCGGATCGATGCACCAGGCCAGCATCCGTGCGGGTCGAGTAGATTCCTCGGGCGCCGCCTGGCTCCGGTGCGAAATCCGTTTCGGCGCCGCGGCGCCGCTCGGAATGACGGAGCTGGCGAGAAGACCATCTGATGGTCGGCCCGACCGGCATCACTCCTCCGCCAGCAGCACGTCGAGCGTGCGCTCGACGGCGAAGTGGCGCTCGTAGAAGGCGCGGCCCCGCTCGCCGGCCCCGCGGCGGCGCGCGTCGTCGTCCAGCAGGTTCAGCACCTCCACGGCCAGCGCCCCGCCGTCGCCGCCCGCGGGGACGAGGGGGACGGGGGACTCGCCCCACAGCGGCTCGGTGGAGCGGCCGGACGTGGTCACCGTGGCGACGCCGTTCGCCAGGGCGGCCATCAGCGTGGTGCGGCGGCTGCTGGCGCCGTCGGGGAACGGCTGCACGGCCACGTCGCACGCCTGCAGGTGGACGGAGACCTGCCCCGGCGGGAGCCACCCCGGCGCCACGGTCCGCCCGCGCAGCGAGGGGTCCGCGCGCTCCAGCCGCTCCGCGAACTCCGGCCCGCCCGCGCCCAGCAGCAGGGCGACGGAATTCGCGGGCGGCGCCAGCACGGCCAGCAGCGCGGGCTCCAGCAGCGGCGCCACCAGCGCGCCGTAGGTGCCGAAGTGGCCGACGACGTGCCGCCCGGGATCGCCGCCGCGCAGGCGGGCGCGCAGGACGGCCACCGCCTCGGGGTCGTCTACGCGCGGCACCGTCGCGGGGACCGGGAGCCAGCGCAGCGGCAGGCCGCGCGGGGCCCAGGGCCGCAGCCGCTCCGCCCACGCCGGGGTGGAGACGTAGGCGACGCGCGAGGCGCGCAGCAGCAGCATCGCCATCCCCCGGTTCACCGCGGCGAGCAGGTTGCGCTGCGGGCGCTGCACGCCGAAGGGGAAGAACGGCTCGTGGAACATGACCCGCACGTCGTCGCCGGCGCGGGCGCGGCCGAGGAGCCAGCGGCAGAAGGCGACGTTCATCCCCTCCAGCCCGAACGCCCGCGGCGCGTACTGCACCAGCAGCGTGCGCGGCGCGGGGAAGCGGTCCAGCCCCTGCGCCATCGCCCGCCGCCCGGCGCGCCCGAATCCCCCGACCGGGTGCACCTCGACCCCGTCCACCCGCCCCTCCGGCGCGGGCGCCCAGACGTGCACCTCGCGCCCCGCGCGCGCCAGCGCCCCGGCGAGAAGCTCGGTGTAGTCGCCCACGCCGCCGCGCTGCGGGGGGTACTCGCCGGTGACCAGGTGCCAGGCGCGGGGGTGCGGAAGTGTGTGAGTGCGTGAGTGCGTGAGTGCGCTTTCGCTCTCGCGCGCGTCCGCGGGCCGGTCGCTCACGCGCAGTCTCCGGCGGGGTGCGCCGACCCGGCCTGCTCCGCGGCGGCGGCCAGGATCGGCTCCAGGCGGTCCAGGTGCGCGGCGAGCGACATCCGCTCGGCGGCGGCGCGCGCGGCGGCGCGCATCGCGGCGAGCTCCTCCGGGCGGGCCGCGGCGCGGGCGAGCACCGCGGCGAGTCCTTCCACGGTCGGCGGATCGCCCGGCGCGAGCCAGCCGTTGACGCCGTCGTCCAGCCACTCGCGGATACCGCCCACGTCGAACGCCACCGCGGGGACGCCGAACGCGCCCGCCTCCAGCCCCACCAGCCCGAACGGCTCCGGCCAGACGGAGGGGACGGCGACGACGGATGCGGACCGGAAGAGGCGCGCGCGCTCCGCGTCGGCCACCCAGCCGGGGAGCTCCGCCTCCACCCCGAGCGAGGCGGCGAGCGCGCGCCACTCCTCGCGCTGCGGCCCGTCGCCGGCCAGGGTGAGGGGGACGGGGCGGCCGCCCTCGCGCGCGGCCCGGGCGGCGGCCTTCACCAGGAAGTCGCCCCCCTTGAGCCGCGTCATCCTCCCCAGGAAGAGGACCCGGAAGCCGGGCGGGGGATCGGCCGCCCGCGCGGGGACCTCGATGGTGGGGAAGAGCGGAACGACGTGCGCGCGCTCCGCGGGGACGCCGTTCCGCACGTACTCGCGGCGCATGTGCCCGCTGGCGGCCACCAGCGCGGCGTAGCGGCCGAAGAGCGCCTTCTGCTCGTTGGCCCAGCGCCAGTGCCAGGCCGCGTGCGGCAGGCTCAGGCGCCCGTTGCGGCGGGGGACGTAGAGCGCCAGGCACGCCGGCCCGAAGCGGCGCCCGCACGGCTCCGGCCGCGGGAAGAGGTGCGCCTTCTGCCCGCCGATGCAGGTGCCCGCGTAGGCGTGCATCATCTTGACGACGGGGAAGGCGGCGAGCATCCCCCGCTCCGCGTCCAGCCGCCGCATGTTGTGCGAGAAGGCCACGTCGGCCCCCCACGCCCGCGCCGCCGCCAGCGCGCCCTCGGCCCCCAGCTCCGCCAGGCAGAAGTGCGGCGCCCCGGGGGCGGGAGACGCGGCCCCCTCCCGCAGCCGGTCCTCGTGCAGGAAGGCCACCTGGTGCCCGCGCGCGGCCAGCGCCGGCATCACGGCCGCGAGGTAGCTCTGCACCCCGCCCGCGTCGCCGATCCCGTCGTTGGCGAAGAGGATGCGCATCTACCGCGCGGGTGAGGCGGGGAGGGACGGTCGGGCGAATGAATTCGCTGCAACGACCACAAGAAGTGCGCCTGCACAGGCGAATGAATTCGCCGCTACAAGGGCACGAAGTCCGCCTGCGCGGACTTGCGGGCTGCGCCCGCGCGCTTCGCGCCTGGGACCAGCCTGCCAGCGCCGAAGGTGGCCTCCACACCGAACCAGCCTGCGAAGGCAGGCTTCTCGCCGTTGTTGCCGCGGGTTCACCCGCCCCTGCGCGAAACCCGCCATCACCAGCCGTCTCTCGAGATTCATCTCGTCCCCCGCCCCGCCACCTCGCGCACCAGCGCCGCCAGCCGCTGGCCGTAGCGCTCCACCGAGTCGTCCTCCACCCGGCGCCGCGCGGAAAGCCCCATCGCCAGCCGGCGCTCTGGATCGGTGACGAGCGAGCCGAGAGCCGCGGCCAGCGCGTCGACGTCGCCCGGGTCGACCAGTACGCCGTCCACCCCATCGCGGACGATCTCGGGGACGGCGTTGATGCGCGTGGCCACCACCGGCAGCCCCGCCGCGGCCGCCTCCTGGAAGACGATCCCGAACGCCTCGCCGCGCGTGGGCATGGCGAAGAGGTCGGCCTCGCGCCAGAGCGCGTACCACGCCGGCGTGTAGGCGGCCACGCCGCGCCGGACCGCCACCCCCTCGGGGAGCGCGCCCTCGTCCAGCCGCCAGTCGGTCGCGAGCGTGAGCCGCGCGCTCGCCGCCAGCCCGCCCCTGCGCCACGCCTGCAGCAGCTCCCATCCACCCTTGCGCGGGAAGTCGCCCCCCATGAACAGCACGCGCACCGGGCCGCCGCCCGCGCGCCGCGCCCGCTCCCGGGCCCAGCCGGGGTCGAACCCCGCCAGCCGCACGGGAAAGTGCAGCACGTGCACCCGGCCGGCGGCCTCGGGGAGGCCGCGCGCCAGGTCGTCCGCCGCCCAGCGGCTGGTGGCGACGATCGCCGCGGCGGCGCGGAACACCGCCCGGTCGCGCGCGGCCCCCGGCGCGTGGTCCAGCCGCCCCAGCGCGCCCGCCGCCTCGCGCGCCGCCAGCGCCTGGGTGGCGTCGAGGGAGACGATCGCGGGCGTGCGGCGCATCCGGCGGACGCTGGCCCACGCCGCGGCCTGGGTGTGGAAGTGCAGCACGTCGAAGCGCTCCCCCCGCCGCTCCAGCGCCGCGATGCGCCGGGCCGCCAGCAGGCCGATGTGCAGCTCGCGGCGGAAGCGCGCCAGCAGCGCCGCCGCCAGCGCCGTCCCGCCGGGCGGCCCCGCGCAGAGCAGCCGCCGCACCACCCGCTCGGGGGTGGAGAGCGGGTCCGAGAGGAGCACGTGCACCGCCTCGATCCCGGGGTCGGCGGCCAGCGCCTCGGGCATCAGCCGCGCCAGGGTGGCGTGCCCCAGGAGCCCCGAGTTGACGAAGAGCGCGCGCAGGCGCCCCGCCCCGCTCACCGCGCCACGCAGCGCAGCAGCGCCATCGGCGAGCCCGCCACCGCGCCGGGGCGCAGCGGCCGCCCCAGCGAGGTCTCGAAGCGGTAGCCGTGGCCGGCGAGCAGCTCCACCAGCTCGGCCGGGCGCTCGCCGGCCTTCTCCAGCAGGTCCAGGTGCAGCTCCAGGAAGAGCACCGGCTTCTTCCGCGCCAGGAGCTCCCGCGCGCCGCGCAGCACCTCCAGCTCGTGCCCCTCCACGTCCACCTTCACCACGTCGGGGAAGACGCCCAGCCGCTCGCACTCGGCGTCGAGCGTCGTCATCTCCAGGTCGTGCGCCTGCACCCCCGGCGGCGGGGGATCGAAGCTGATGAAGCCCTTCGACGCGTCCACCCACGCGGGCCGCGTCCCCGCCGCGCGGGTGACGCCCGCCTCGCGGTAGCGGACCCGGTCCTCCAGGCCGTTCAGCGCCAGCATCCGCTCGCCCGCCCCGCGCAGCACGGGCGAGGGCTCGTACGCCACCGCCCTGTTGCCGGGGCGCGCCAGGCAGAACGCCGCCGCGAAGAGCCCGTGGTGCGCGCCCACGTCGAAGAGCGTCCCCCCGGTCTCCCGCGCCGCGCGCAGGAAGCCGTGCATCTCCTCCACCGAGTCGCCGTTGCCGCGGAAGTGGAACTCCACGTCGTCCACGGCCTCGGGGATCAGCCGCAGGGAGAGGCCCGCCGCCTCGGCCACGGGGACCCCCTGGGCGTCCGTGGCCACGCGCAGCCCGAAGTCCACCGCCGGCGGGGCGAAGCCGTACAGCCGCCCCCGCAGGCGCCGCTTGATCGCCTCCGGGAGCACCACGGCCGCCGCCTTCTTCAACGCGCGCAGGTTCATCGGGGGTCGAGCAGAGGCATCATCGACAGGCTCGTGGCCGGGCGACTCAAGTCGCGGCAACAACTGCAGGAAGCCTCGCAAACTGCGCGAGGCTGCGGGGCGAGCTTCCAGCCGCCAGGCGAGGTCCGGCTCGGGGGCTACCTTCGGCGCCGGCAGCTCGGGATCGGGCGTGAAGCGCGCGGGCGCAGCCCGCCAGTCCGCGCAGGCGGACTTCGTGTGGTTGTTGCGGCGAATTCATTCGCCCGGGGATCATCCCCGCCGGAGCCGGGGAAAGACGGAGGGGCCGTCGTCCACCGCGATCATCGTCTCCTCCGTCATCAGGTCCAGCTCTTCCAGCGCGCGGATGATCCGCGGGACGTCGCGCGTGGTGAGCGGGTCGCCGCAGGAGCCGTTGCGGATCGTCTCCACCTTGCGGTCCCGGTCCAGCACCAGGCTCCACCGCCGCGTCTCCAGGCTGTCCTTGCCTCCCCACGCCTGGCGGGCCAGCAGCACGTGGCAGCGGCCGTCCACCTGGGTGCGCTCGGCGAAGGCGGCGCGGCAGGAGCCGTCCGCGCGCAGTTCCAGCACGCCGATCACCTGGCGGGGCCCCGGCCGCTCCTCGCCGTGGACCCAGGTGATCCGCCCGTCACCCGTCGCGTCGGTCGTGTCGGTCGCGTCTCGCACTTCGCACCTCGCACTTCGCACCGTCAGCTCGCCGGCAGGAGCCGCACGCCCGCCAGCAGCCGCCGCACCCGGCCCGGGAGCGGGATCCCCGCGTAGAGCGGGCGCATCGCCCACAGGTACAGCACCGCCAGCGCGGGCGCCAGGGCGAGCGGCACCCACACCGCGCCGCGCGGCCCGAGCGACCCCACCGCGCCGCCCAGCACGAAGAGCCCGCCCGCGCGCAGGAGCCACGGCCCGGCCGCCGCGCGCCACACGTCGCCCGCGCCCAGGCCCGTGGTCCGCCGCACCAGCACGAGCCCCGCGGGCACCGCCACCAGCGCCGTGGAGAGCACCGTGGCCGCCGCCACGCCGGGGAGGCCGAAGGCGCGGCCGAGCAGCAGCGCCGCCCCCAGGTTCACCGCCCCCTGCGCCAGCGCCGCCCACCCCGCCTGCACCCGGGCGCCCAGCGTCCCCGCCGCGGTGAAGAGCGCGTGCCCCATGCTGTGCGACACCACCACCGCCGCCAGCAGCGCGTTCAGCGCCAGCCCGCCGAAGCGCGCCGGGCCCACCCAGAGCGACACGAACGACGGGTTGAAGGCCAGCACCCCGCACGCCACCGCCCCCGCGCCCAGCAGCGAGAGGCGGAAGAGCGACACCACCACCTCGCGCACCCGCTCCGGTCGGCCCTCGCCCTTCAGCTGCGCCAGCCCCACCAGCCCCGCGTCGGGGAGCTGCCAGCTCATCTGCATCCCCACGGCGCCCAGCTTGGCCGTCATGGCGAACACCACCGCCGCGGCCGGGCCCGCCACCGCCAGCACCACCATCGCGTCCGTGGCCGCCAGCAGCCGCCAGCCGAGCGCCGCCGTCCACCCGCCGAACCCCTGCGCCGCCATTGCCCGGAAAGTGGCCGCCGGCGGCAGCCGCCACCCCCGCAGCAGGTCGGGCGCCACCTTCGCCAGCCGCCCCAGGCAGGCCAGGCACACCACCAGCGGGGGGAGCACCGCGGCGGCGGCCAGCGCGTAGAGCCCGTAGCCGGCGAGGAGGAGCCCCGCCGTGAGCGCCACCGAGAGCGCCACCTGGACCAGCGAGACCACCCCCGCGAACGCCGCGTCCTGCAGCCCGATCAGCGCCGAGTAGAACGCCCGCAGGGGGAAGGCGGCCGCCATCCCCAGCAGCAGCAGCAGGAGCGGCCCCAGCGCCGCCGAGCGCTGCGCCTCGGTCAGGCGCACCAGGTCCGGCGCCACCTCGAGCGCCAGCGCCCCCAGCCCCGCGAAGGCGACCCCCGCCGCGAGCGCGAAGGCGAAGCCCGCCGCCAGCAGCGCGCGCACGCCATCGCGGTCGCGGCGGCCGTCGTGCTCGGCGATCAGCCAGGGGAGCACGCCCAGCACGCCCAGGTCCACCAGCGCCGAGTAGGCCAGCACCTCGCCGAAGGCCAGCCACACCCCGTACGCGTCGCTCCCCACGCGCGCCAGCACGAACGGCACCAGCGCGATCCCCGCGACCAGCGCCAGGCCGAACTGGAGGTACCCGAACGCGGCGGAGATCCCCGCCCGGCGCGTGCGGCTCACCGCGGGAGGTTCACGAAGGAGTCGGCGGAGCTCGAAAGGACGGTCAAGCGAGGATCGAACCGCGATGGGTGACTGCGAACGACGGGTGTGGGCGTGTCCCTCCGCTGCGCTCCGGGCCGGGCTGCGCGCGCGGTAGGGCACGATACGACCGTGCCCAACCGCGCCGGGCCACGGTCGCGCCAAACCCCACGGCGCGCCCGCGTCCCGGCCCTCCGGGCGCGCATCCCTCACGCGGGTTTCGTCGCGGCGCACCCGAAGCTCCGTAGGGGCGAGCCTGCGAGTCCGTCCAAAGCCGGCCCCCGGCACTTCGTTCGCCCGACGCGCCGGTTCCGGCAATGCGTCGTCGCGCGCGGCGCCGAGGTGTTTCCCCTCTACCGCGCAGCGGGGGAGGGGAGCGCGCCTCCGGCTGCGAGGAACAAGCAGCCGAGGCCGCACGGGGGAGGGGGCACCCGGCGGCTTCGCCGCCCGGAACGGGCGAGGCAGGCCTCGCCCCTACGGTCGCTGACGCGAGGACGCAGCGCCGGTGAGGGCCCCCGCCGCCGCGCCGAAGCCCGTCGCCCGCGACCCTGGGCACTGGGCACTGGGCACTGGGCACTGGGCACTGGGCACTGGGCACTAGGCACTGGGGTTCCGCCCGTACGCCTGCAGGTGCAGCCCCAGCGGCGACTCCGCCCCGCGCGGGACCAGCCGCCCCGCGCGCCAGACCGCCGTCCGCAGCGCGTTCGCCGCGGCGCGGGCCGCGCGGGGACCGGTCGTCACCAGCTCCGGCGCCGCCACCTCGACGCGGACGTCCGCGAACCCCGCGCGCTCCAGCGCCAGGCGCAGCGAGCGCGGGCCGAAGTGGCTCACGTGCACCAGGTTGTCGGCCACCGTGGGCCGGTAGCGGGGCCGGAGCCGCCCGCGCAGCTCCTCCTTCCAGAGCTGCACCCGCCCGTGCGGCACCTTCACCGCGATCCACCCGCCCGGCAGGAGCAGCGAGCGCGCCGCCTCCAGCACCGGCACGGGGTCGGGGATGTGCTCCAGCACGTCGACCAGCGTCACCGCGCCGTAGCGGCGCCCCCCGGCCGACAGCTCGCGCGCGTCGGCCCGGTGCACCGGCAGCCCCGTGGCGCGCGCCGCGAACGCCGAGCTGGCCGGGTTCAGCTCGATCCCCTCCGGGCGCCAGCCGCGCCGCCCGGCCAGGTGGATCAGCCGCCCCACGTGCGCGCCCAGGTCCAGCAGCGTGCGCCGCTCCGGGGGGACGCGCCGCTCCAGCGCCGCCAGCACCGTGCGGAAGATCAGGTCCTTGTAGCCCGCGCGGAAGTCGTTCTCCAGCCACTCCGCCGACCAGCGCTGGTCGTACATCCGCTCGAAGTAGCCGGGCAAGGACGGGAGCGCCTCCGGCTGCCCGAAGCCGCACCCCGCGCAGCGCACGATCCGGACGGTGGCGCCCGTGTAGCGCGCCAGCTCCGCGTCCTGATCCGCGAACTCGGGGAGGGAGAAGACGGCCGTGTGGACGGGCCGCAGCTCCGTCCCGCCGCACACCCAGCACGCACGGACAGGAGAAAAGCCCGCGTGCGGCGCGTCCGCCTCCGCGCTCCTCTCCACCGGCCGGACGTCGGCGCCCAAAAGCTAGTCCGCTCCTTCCACGATGTCCACGATCCGCCGCGCCATGTCGTCCCACGTCCACGCCCTGAGCGCCTCCGACGCGGCCAGCGCCGCCGCGCGGTGCGCCGCGATCCCCGCGCGCCAGGCCAGCAGCCGCTCCGCCAGCTCCCCCGCGTCGTCGGGATCGTCCAGCAGCAGCGCGCCCAGCGCCGCCGGGACGCGCTCCGCCACCCCCGCCGCGCGGCTCACGACGGCCGGCAGGCCGCAGCAGAGCGCCTCGTGCACCGCCAGCCCGTACGCCTCGTAGCGCGTCGGCGAAACGACGCCGTCCGAGGCCCAGAGCACGTCGCGCACGTCGGCGCGGAAGCCCAGGAAGCGCACCCGCTCGCCCAGCCGCTCGGCCGCCGCGCGCCGCTTCCACGCCTCCAGCTCGCCCCCCGCGCCCGCCACCAGCAGCCGCGCGTCCCACCCCGGCTCGCGCGCGGAGAGGTAGGCGAAGGCCTCGAAGAGCGTGTCGAACCCCTTCCGCCGGTCCCCCAGCGCGCCCACGAACGCGAGCGCCGGCCGCTCGTCGTGCAGCCGCAGCGCCCCGCGCGCCCGCTCCCGCTCCTCCGCCGACGGCGGGCGGAAGCGCTCCGCGTCGCTCCCGTAGTGGACCGCGTGCACCCGCTCCGGGTCGGCGCCGAGGAGCTCCACCGCGTGCAGCGCCGTCCGCTCCGAGTTGGCGAGCACCACCCGCGCGCGGGAGGCCACCGAGCGCTCGTCGCCGAGCGCCTTCCACCGCGCCGCGCGCTCCACCAGGCGCCGGACGGGGCGCCCGGCGATCGCCGGCCGGTACGCCGCGTGGACGTAGTGCAGCCAGGTGGCCTCGCCCGCGAAGTTCCCCCCGTTCGCCAGCGTGACCAGGGCGCGCGCGGGCCCCGTCCGGCTGGACGTCGCCCCGGAGAAGAACTTCGCCTGGTAGCTCCCGGCCCACGAGAGGAGCGGGAAGCCGAGCAGGTGCGACCCCAGCGGCCGCGGCACGCGGTGGACCACCACGTTCGGCATGACCGCCAGCTCCGGCTCCACCCGGTGCGCCACCAGGTGCGCCACCCGCCCCGAGCGCGCCAGGTACGAGGCGAGCGCGTGGTTGGCGGCGTCCATCCCCCCCGTCCGCGCGAAGTCCCCCGCCACGATCAGCCAGGGCGTCATGCGCATCCGGGGACGAAGAGCCCTGGCCGGGTCCCATACCGGTCAGACGCGAAGATCCTGGTAAAGTACCCTCTCCCGAAGTTGGGAGAGGGTGGCGGCTCCAAGGCCGCCGGGTGAGGGCCGCCCGGCGGAAGCTCCGAGCCGATCCTCATCTCCCGAAGATCGCCGGCGCCACGAGCTTCCGGGGCCCCGGGGCGGGCGCGGGCGCCGGCTCCGCGGCGCGCGCCTCCGCCTCGGCGGCGGCCAGGCCGGCGGCCCGGCGGCGGGCGTGACGGGCGGCGGCGAAGAGCGCGGCGTTCAGCAGCCAGAACTCCATCCCCGCCTGCGACAGGAAGATCGGGTAGCTGAAGGTGAGCGCCAGCGCCCCGATCCCGTGCGCCAGCACCACCACCCCCCAGAACGGCAGCTCCGGCGACCCCCTGGGCGCCGGCGAGCGCGCCACCCGCCACGCCAGCGCGAGCGCCAGCGCGAGCGCCAGCAGGTACGCCAGCAGCAGCGGCGCCCCCCCGTCCACGATCCACCCCGCCCACTGGATCTCCACCCACACGTCGGTGGAGGGCGCGAACGGGTCCGCCGGGCGCTCACCGCTCCCGAAGTAGGTGGCGATCATCCCCCAGCGCCCCAGCCCCGAGCCCAGCGGCGCCCGCGGGAGCGTCTTCGTGAACGCCTCCTCGAAGAAGTGGCCGCGCTCGCTGTAGTAGACGGCGCCCGGGCGGTCGCGCATCAGCGTGGCCATCCGCCGGCTCACCGAGGGGCCGGCCAGGCTCATCGCCGCCGCGTAGCCGCCCAGCGCCACCACCGCCACCGCCGTCACCAGCGTCAGCAGCCGCGCCGCGTCGCGCCGCCAGGCCAGGAGCCCCGCCACCACCAGTACCACCACCGCCGTCATCACCAGCACCGCGCGCACCTGCGACAGGTACAGCACCATCATCCCCACCGCCATGCTCCCCGTGCTGGCGGCCAGCATCAGCGGCTTCCTGCGGGTGAGGAAGAACCCGGTGCCGAAGAGCACCGCGTACAGCCCCGAGATCGCCGCGCCGCCGGGGACGTCGGTGAGCCCCATCGGGCGGAACACCTTCACCCCGCCGGCCGTGGTGATCATCAGCGTCTGCAGGTAGCCCTTCCCCTTGGCGGCCACGATCGCCGAGAGCGCGGGCTGCAGCTGGCCGGGGAAGTACACCTGCAGCACCCCCACCAGCGCGCTCAGGGTGTGGAACGCCCACAGGATGAGCGCCGCCTGCCGGATCACCTTCACGTCCAGGTCCAGCCGCGGCACCCAGAAGAGCGGGGCCAGCACCGCCGCGTAGAGCGCCGCGTGCGCCGTGCCCGCCACCGGCCCCACCGTGTCGGGGTGGAAGACGGCGAGCCCCAGCAGCAGGAGCACCGCCCCCGCCGCGAGCGAGGAGGGGTGCGCCGAGCCGCGGCCGCGCAGCAGCACCAGGAGCGCCAGGCTGCCCCCGAAGGCGGCCATGCGCACGAACATGCGCGCCTCGCCGATCCCCCCGGAGAGGAGCGCCAGCTGGCACCCCAGCAGGAAGACGATGAAGAGCTGCACCCACGGCGCCCGCCGCGGCTCGCGGTGCGGCAGCGGCGGCGGGGGGAAGCCCGGCCGGGGGAGCGCGTGCGCGCTCACAGCGGCCCCTCGCCGGGCGCGGCCCAGAGCTGGTGCGGCCAGGGGTCGCCGGCCGAGGCGCCGAGCGGGCGCAGCAGGGCGCGCGCGTCGGGCCGGCGGGCGTAGGCGGCGCGGCGGGTGGCCGCGGGCGAGTGGTCCAGGCTCCAGCCGCGGTACCCGGCGCGCGCGAACGCCGCCGCCACGTCGTCCGCCAGCGCGGCGCCGCGCGGGTGCAGCCCCGGGTGCAGCTCCACCAGCACGCGCCGGTAGCGCCCCCGCGCGAGCCCCGCGGCCATCCCGACGAGCGCCAGCTCCTCGGCTCCCTCGATGTCCATCTTCAGCAGGTCCACCCGTTCGGTTCCCAGCTCGTCCAGCACGCCGTCGATCGCGCGCCCCTCCACCTCGAAGCGCTCCGCCCCGGCCGCCCCGGCCACCAGCGACGAGAGCCCCCAGTTCCCCCCCGCGGGGTCGTGCCCCGCCAGGGTGAGCGTCCCCGCGCGGTCCGCCGCGGCCACGGGGAGCGCCGCCGCCCACCCGATCCCGTTCGCCGCCAGGTTGGCGCGCAGCAGGGCGAAGAGGCGCGGGTCCGGCTCCAGGGCCACCACCCGCCCCGCGGGCCCCACCCGGTGCGCGGCCAGCAGGGTGAAGTAGCCCCAGTTGGCGCCCACGTCCACGAACGTCGCGCCCGGGCGGAGCAGCGCGCCGAGCAGCGCCGTCTCCTGCGGCCCGTAGCGCCCGGTGAAGAACGCCTCGCGCGCGGTCACGTCGCGCAGGTCGCAGGCGAAGCGCCACCCGCCCGCCTCGCGCGGCAGCCGCGCCGCGAAGCGGTGGTCCCGGGGCAGCGCGTTCATCGCCCGGTAGCGCCCCGCCGGGAGCCGGCGGACGACCCGGGCGGCCGCGCGCAGCCACCCCGGCGCCTCCCCGAGCGCGCCCAGGTCGGGCTCACCGGGAAGGACCGGCGCCCCGGGCGAGGCTTCGTCTGCGTGCAAGCGGCTGTCGAGGACCGTCATCAGGGCACGAGAATCACTTCGTGGAGGCGAGGCCCGGAGGGGCGAATGAATTCGCTGCAACGACGACACGAAGTCCGCCTTCGCGGACTGGCGGGCTGCGCCCGCGCGCTTCGCGCCCGACACCTGCCCGCCGGCGCCCGAAGGCGGCCTCCGCGCCGAACCAGCCTGCGAAGGCAGGCTTCTCGCCGTTGTTGCCGCGGCTTCAGCCGCCCTTCCCGACCCCCACCCCTCACCCGCCCGGCTTCCGCCCGATCACCAGCACGTTGTCGGAGAGCCCCCGCGGCCACAGGCGCGAGATCCACCCCGGGTAGTGCCGCCCGGTCCCGGGGACCCGGCCGTTGCGCGTGTAGGCGACGGCCACCTCCTCCAGCCCGCACTCCGCCGCGATGCGCCTGAGGTCCACCTCCAGCAGCGCGGTGAGGTGCGCCGGGTAGCTCGAGTCGCGGAAGGCGTTGTGCTCGCCGCGCAGCAGCAGCGTGGCGCGGCTCAGCAGCGAGAGCTGGTTGGGCGTGGTGACCGCCACCCACCCGCCCGGCCGGGCCAGGCGCGCCAGCGCGCGCACGAACGCCCGCGGGTTCTCCAGGTGCTCGATCGTCTCCACCGCCGCCACCACGTCCGCCGAGCCCGCGGGCAGCGGGACCTCGCCCGCGTCCAGGTCCGCCAGGCGCAGCTCGCCCTCGGCCGGGAAGCCGTCGTAGCGCACCGCGTCGACCCCCACGTAGCGGTCGAAGCGCCCGCGCAGGTACGGCCAGAGGCCGCCGCTCCCGCACCCCACGTCCACCAGCGTCCCGCCCCCCGGGTGCCGCGCGGAGACGGCCTCGGCCACCAGACGGTAGATGGCGTCGCCGCTCGTGCCCCGGCTGCGGCGGGCGCGCTCCTCGACGTTGGGGGAAGACGGTCTCACGCGGCGCGCTCCTTCACGACGCCGGCCAGGATCGCGTGCAGGCGCCCCATCTGCCGCGCGGGGCCGCAGAGCGCCGCCGCGCGCGCCGGGCCCGCGGCGCCGAGCCGGGCGCGCAGCCCGGGATCGGCGATCAGCCGCCCGAGCGCGTCCGCGAGCGCCCGGGGGTCGCGCGGCGGCACCCGGACGCCGCAGGAGGGGTCGACCACCTCGCGCGCGCCGCCGGAGTCGGCCGCCACCACCGGGAGGCCCGCGTACAGCGCCTCCACGAACGCGATCCCGAACGGCTCCGGCCCGTGGTTCGGCTGGCAGTGGACGTCGGCCGCGGCCAGCAGGCGGGGGACGTCGGCGCGCTGGCCGGCGAACACCACCCGGTCGGCGATCCCCAGCCGCCCGGCGAGCGCCCGCAGCCCGGCCGCGTACGCCGCTTCCGCCGGCCGCTGCGCGCCGCCCGCCATCCAGCACCTCCAGGGGAGGTCCCGCAGGCGGGCGAGCGCCTCCAGGTGGGTGGCGTGGCCCTTCCACTCCTCCATCCGGCTCGCCTGCACCACCACGACCTCGTCGGGCGCGGTCCCCAGCTCCCGGCGGACCTCCTCGCGGGCGGAGCCGAGGCCGGGGGGCGGCGGCGGGACGGGGTAGTACACCACCTCCGAGGGCGCGTGCGGGAAGAGCGCCGGCAGCGTGTCCCGCGCGAAGCCGCTGCAGCAGAGCGCCAGGTCCGGCGGCGCGCGCATCGCCAGGCGGTCCACCCGCGTCGGCGCGCCGATGGCGTCGTGGAGCCAGAAGACCAGGGGCACCCCCCGCCGCCGCGCGTGCCGGGCGGCGATGGCGTGGCTCCAGGTCGAGTGGCAGACGACGACGTCCACCGGGGACCGCTCCAGCAGCCGGGCGAGGCGGTAGCGCGCGCGCAGCACCGTCCACGGGCGGCTGAGCCGCGCGGCGCCCAGGATCTCGGGCGGCGTCCCGGCCTCGCGCAGCTCGCGCGCGAGGCGGCCCTCGAAGAAGAGCGCGAAGCGGGGCTCCAGCCCCGGCGCCAGGGCCCGGCGGCGCGCGAGGGTGGCGAGCATCGCCTCCACGCCGCCGTACAGGTTCCCCGCGTAGACGTGCAGCACGCGCATCGTCATCGCCCCGGCAGCGAGCGGTAGACGGGCGCCACCTCGGCGGCCAGGCGCGCGCGGTCGAACTCCCGCTCCGCCTTCGCCCGCCCCGCCGCGCCCAGGCGCGCCCGCAGCCCCGCGTCCTGCGCCAGGCGCCGGATCGCCCCGGCGAGCGCCGCCGCGTCGCCCGGCGGCACCGCCAGCGCATCGCGGCCGTCGTCCACCAGCTCCGCCGCGCCCCCCGCCGCGCTGACGACGACGGGCCGCGCGCACGCCATCGCCTCCGCGATCACCAGGCCGAACGGCTCGGGCTGCGTGCTGGCGTGGACGACCGCGTCCAGCGCGCGCATCGCCGCCGCCGGGTCGTCCACGAAGCCGGTGAAGCCGACGCGGTCCGCGATCCCCAGCTCCGCCGCCCGCCGCCGCAGCGCTGCGACGTCCACCTCGCTCCCCGCCGTGCCGTAGATCGCCCCGCCCACCACGTAGGCGCGCACCGGCGGCTCCGGCGGGAGGCGCGAGACCGCGTCGAGGAAGACCGCGTGCCCCTTCCAGACGCCCAGCGTCGCCACCAGGCCCACCGCGACCGTCCCCGGCGGCTCCGGCGCCATCCCCGCCCGCTCGTGCAGCGGCAGGCGCGGCCCGGCGGGCGCGAAGCGGGCCAGGTCGACGGCGTTGCGCACCACGTGCACCCGCAGGCCGGCGCCGCAGGCCGCGCGCAGGTCGTCGCGCACGCTGGCCGAGACGGCGAGCGCCGCCGAGCAGCGGCCCGCCAGGCGGCGCATCAGCGACGACATCACCCGGCGCCCGCCCACGTAGTCGTGCACGTGCCAGACGAGCCGGGCCCCGCGGGGGAGCGCCAGCGCGCCCAGCACGTGCACCTTGAAGCCGTTGGTGTGGACCACGTCCGGCCCGATCCGCCCGAGGAGGCGCCGCAGCCGGCGCGCCCAGCCGAGCGCCCCCGGCGCGGCCGCGGCGAGCGACGCCGCCAGCGCGAGCCGCGGTCCGCCGCCCGCGTCACCGGCGCGCGCCAGGGCGGGCGGGAACGGCAGGAGGTGGACGTGGGCGCCGAGCGCGGCGGCCGCGCGGGAGAGCGGCCCCTCGGCGGGGCAGACCAGGTGCCGCTCCCACCCCGGCTCCGCGACACCCAGGCTCGCCAGCAGGTCCAGCAGCACGCGCTCGGCCCCGCCGGCCTGCCCCGACGCCGAGAGGAAGGCGACCTTCACCGCGCTAGGGAGTGGGGAGAGACGGAGGGCCTACGCCGCGCCCTGCAGCGACGCCACCGCCGCCGCGGGCACCGTCCCGGCGGGCGCCGGCTCGGCCGACGCCGGTTCGGCCGGGGAGGGCTCCGGCGCGCCGGCGAGACCCCTGGCGAGCCAGGCGCCCACCGCGCCGGCCAAGGTGTGCAGCGTGCGGCCGGGCGCGTGGGTGGCGGCCGGGTCCGCCGGGTCGCACCAGCCGCGCAGCACCCAGGGGTCCGCCCCGGGGCCGGGGACGGGGAACTCCACCTTCCAGGCCCGCGCCGCCCGGGCGGCGGGAAGCCCGTCGCGCCCGCCGTCGGGCGAGCTCTCGCGGCAGAAGGCCAGGTCCACGAAGCCCAGCTCCTCGGCGTTGTCGGACAGGATGGCGCGCAGGGCCTCCACGCTCTCGGCCAGCGCGATCACGTGCGCCACGTCGCGGGCGTGGATCTGGTCGCGGATGCTGCGCCGCACGCGCCCCACCCCCGAGGTCACCACCACGCCCGCCTCCACGAACTCGTGGTAGCCCAGGCGCTTGATCCCAAACATCAGCAGCGCCGTGCACGCCGCCGCCCCGGCCACCGCCGTGGCGGCCACGATCCCGGGCGGCGCGAAGGCCAGCACCACGCCCACCATCGCCAGCCCCGCCGCCACCAGGAAGAGGAGCACCACGGCGCGCGTGTGGGTGAGCCCGATCGCCACCAGCCGGTGGTGCAGGTGCCGCTCGTCGGCCCCGAAGATCGGGCGCCCGCGCAGCCAGCGGCGCAGGATGGCCAGCAGCGTGTCGAGGAGCGGGAGGGCGAGGACCAGGACGGGGACCACGGCCAGCACGGCCGCCGCGCTCTTGGTGGAGCCGTGCACCGAGAGCACCGCCAGCATGAAGCCCACGAACAGGCTCCCCGAGTCGCCCAGGAAGATGCGCGCGGGGCGCACGTTGTAGCGCAGGAAGCCCAGTAGCGCCCCGGCCAGCGCCGCGCAGACCACGGCCACCTCGGCGTTGCCCAGGATGGCCGAGACCGCGCAGGTGGTGGAGAGCGCCACCAGCGCGATCCCCGTGGCCAGGCCGTCCAGCCCGTCGATCAGGTTGAAGGCGTTGGTGACGCCCACCACCCAGAGCAGGGTGAGCGGGAGCGAGAGGAGCCCCAGCTCCACCGCCGCCCCGCCCACGCTCAGCTGCTCGATGCGGAAGCCGAACGCCCACGCCGCCAGCGCGGCCAGGCACTGCGCCAGCAGCTTGTAGACGGGGCGCAGGTCGCGCAGGTCGTCCACCAGCCCCGCGGCGAAGAGGAGCCACCCCGCCACCAGCACCCCGCCGAAGAAGCGCAGCGACTCGGGGCTCGGCTGCAGGTCGGGCGCGGCCAGCGGCGCCGACGTCAGCACCCCCGCCGACATGGCGATGCACACCGCCACCCCGCCCAGGCGCGGCACCGGCCTGCGCTGCACCCCCGCCTTCACCCGCGCGTGCCCGTAGACGCCGCGCGCGACCGAGAACCGGACCACCGCCGGGGTCACCAGCAGCGCCGTGAGCGCGGACAGCAGGAAGGCGATCGCGAGGTCGGCCACGTGAATTCGGGTACGGCGGAGGAACGCAAGGCGGCGCGAAGGCCGGATGCTCCTCGGACGGTGGGCCAGCTTGTGGGGGGCGGCAGGACTTCGGGGTGGGACGAACCCTGGACCGACGCGTATGAGAGTAGCCGAAAACCCGCGCCGGGTCAAGTAGGAACCCCAGGGGACATCGCGCTCCACCGGCCTCCGCACGCCCCGACGGCAGCACCCTCGCTACAGCGAACGATCAGCGAACCACCCTCACCTTTCACGCCCGCTCTCCCTCCCCCTCAACCCCGATGTGTTTCGCGGGGGCGGGTCTGCGAGTCCGAGCACGGGCAGCACTGGGCGCAGAGGCCGCCTGCCGCACACGGGCCGGCGTCCGCCGGTCGAGGCATACCCCGCCCCTGCGAAACGCCGCCCGGAGTCGCAAGAGCCGCCGCCGCGCCGATGTCCGGCACTTTCGCGCTTCGCACTCACGCACTCACGTATGGATCGTGACCGGCACGTACCGACGCCGTATGCGGCCCCTCCAGCCTCTGATCCCGTTGCACCGGGGCTGCGGCGGAGGCCGGAACAACGAGGCACGGCAATGGAGATCGCCTGGCCCGTATCTTTCGGGGGGCGAGGTTCGAAGGGTGGGGCCCACCCGGACTTTCTCCAGCCCCGCGTGCACGCACCCACACACCGGTATCAGTGGCTCAGCCCCTGGAGCAGGCGAATGCATCGCGACCGCGAACCCGCCGAGATGGTGGAAGGCTCGAATCGTTCCGGAGACGCCGGCGTCGATGCGGCGGTGAGGCGGACCCAGAAGATCCCCACCGGCGTGGATGGCCTGGACCGAATCCTCGAAGGGGGCCTGCCGAAGCGGGAGATCTACCTCGTCCAGGGCGAGCCCGGCACCGGCAAGACCACCTTCGGCCTCCAGTTCCTGCTCGCGGGCCGTGATCTGGGCGAGACCGGCCTCTTCATTACGCTCACGCAGCGCGAGGCAGACCTCCAGGACACCGCCGCGTCGCACGGGTGGTCCCTGGAGGGACTCCACGTCCATCAGCTCAAGGGGCCGGGTACCGCCCAGGGGCGCATGGAGGATCAGGCCCTCTTCCCGACGGGCGACGTCGAGCTCACGGAAGTCATGGGCGAGGTCCTGGAAGTGTTCGAGCGCGTTCGTCCCGGGCGGGTGGTGTTCGACGCCATCGCGGAGCTCCGCCTCCTCGCCAACGATCCCACGCGCTTCCAGCAACAGATCTTCGCCCTGAGGGAGCTGTTCGCCACCTCCGGCGCCACGGTGGTCTTCCTCGACACGCAGCCGCAGTCACGCGGAACGCGCGAGATGGAGCACATCGCCCACGGGGTCATCCTCCTCGAGCACACGTTGACGCGGTTCGGCAACGCGCAACGACGCCTCCGGGTGCTGAAGATGCGTGGGATGGGCTACGGCGAGGGGCTGCACGACTGCCGCATCCAGCCGGGCGGGTTCGTCGTCTTCCCGCGTCTGCTGCCGGGCGAGGAGAGCACCCACGAGGGGAAGCTGCTCGAAAGCGGCGTGGAGATGCTCGACAACCTGGTCGGCGGCGGGCTCGCCGAGGGGACCTCCTGCCTCTTCGTCGGCCCTTCCGGCGCGGGAAAGAGCTCGGTCGCCACCCTGTACGCCTGTGCGGCTGCCGAGCGGGGCGAGCGCTCGGCAGCCTTCCTCTTCGAAGAGCGGCCCGAAACCTTCATCCGCCGTTCCGAGAGCCTCGGGATGCCGGTCCGCTCCCACCTCGACTCGGGCATGATGCTGATCCGCCCGATCAATACCGCCGAGCTCTCGCCGGGCGAGTTCGCCGAGCGCGTGCGACAGCAGGTGCAGGAGCGCGGAGTGCGCGTGGTCACGATCGACAGCCTCACCGGCTATATCAGCGCGATGCCGGACGAGCAGATGCTCCTCACGCAGATGCACGACCTCCTCCACTACCTGAGCGGGCAGGGCGTGCTCACGATCCTGGTGGTCGCCCAGCACGGGATCGTCGGCTCCACCCTGGCCGGCCCGATCGACGTGAGCTACCTCGCGGACGCGGTGCTGCTCTTCCGCCACTTCGAGGCCAACGGCGAGATCCGGCGCGCGGTCTCCGTGTTCAAGAAGCGCTACGGCGATCACGAGAAGATGATCCGCGAGCTCCTGATCACCGGAGGTGGCATCCAGGTCGGCGAGCCGCTCCGCGGCTTCCGGGGTCTCCTCACCGGGAACCCCGCGGTCCTGGACACCGCGGCCAGGCGGTCGTGACGGGGCAGGCACATCCCACCGAGCCCTCCGCCGCGGCGGCCACGGAGCGCAACGCGGTGGAGAGACGCGTTCTGATCCTGGCGCCGATCGGGCGGACCGCGCCGCTCGTCCGTGACATCCTCACCGGCGCGGGGTTCGCCTGCGAGGTTTGCGCGACCATGGCGGAGCTCTGCAGCGAGATCGACCGTGGCGCCGGCGCCGCGCTGCTCCTCGCGGAGGCGCTCTCGGCCGAGGGCGACGCCCGCAGGTTCGCCGCGGCACTCCAGGCCCAGCCCGACTGGTCCGACCTGCCGGTCACCGTCTTCGTGGCCGACCTGGAGCGCACCGCGCCGTGGTTTCGCGATCTGGCGAAGCTCATGCCCGGCCGCAGCATCGTCATCCTCGAGCGGCCCATCCGCGCCGCCGCTCTGATCTCCCTGATGGCGTCCCTGCTCCAGGCCCGCGCGCGCCAGTGCGAGGTGCGGGACCTCGTGATCGAGCTTGGCCGGGCCCGCCGCGAGGCCGAAGCGGCGAACCTCGGCAAGAGCGAGTTCCTGGCCGTCATGAGCCACGAGCTGCGTACGCCGCTGACTGCGATCATCGGGTTCAGCGATCTGCTCTACGACGAGATTTCCGGCCCGCTCACGGAGGTCTCGAAGCGACAGGTCGAGCGCATCCGCAAGAGCGCGTGGCACCTGCTCGGCCTCATCGAGGACATCCTGGCCCACGCTCGCATCGAAGCGGGCAAGGAGGAGTTCAGGATCGAGCTCGTGAGCGCCACCGAGCTCGCTCAGGCCGCGGCAGCGCTCGTCGAGCCACTCGCGGCCAAGAAGGGCCTGGCGCTCCGGACCAGCGTGCCGGAGGACCGTGTCACGATCCACACCGACGCCCGGAAGGTCCACCAGATCCTCCTCAATCTGCTGAGTAACGCGATCAAGTTCACGGACCGGGGTGAAGTCGCGCTCCTGCTGGCGCACGCGCCCGACGGTGGGGTGATCTTCCGGGTGCGGGATACCGGGAGCGGGATCGCTCCAGCGCACCTGGAGACGGTCTTCCAGCCCTTCGAGCAGGTCGATCCCTCTCTGACGCGACGGCAGCAGGGCACCGGGCTGGGTCTCGGCGTCAGCCGCAAACTGGCGCAGCAGCTCGGCGGGGAGCTGTCCGTGGAGAGCGAGCTGGGGGTGGGGAGCACCTTCACGCTCCGGCTGCCGGCCGGTCCGACGACGCCTTCGGCAGGCGAGAGGGCGTCCTGAGTCGTCTGCACGCCCCGTGTCACGGTCCCGGATCCGACCCGAAGTATCATCCTCGGTTATTCACGAAGCTCGGGACATTCGCCGTGCGGCTTTGCGGTCGCTGTCGGAGAGGGCCGTCGGGCGAGAGGTGTGTCTCAGGAGCACGACGCCCCTTTCCCCACGGGTGACCGGGAGGAGGCTCGGCGTC
>DASVWD010000154.1 GCA_036389795.1 Longimicrobium sp. | reverse complement strand
AGGATGTACTGAAGTGCGTGAGTGCGAAAGTGCGAAAGTGCGAAAGTGACGAAGCGCGGGGCGGTCCTCGAGGACCGCCCCGCGCCGCACATGGCCCGTACAGTACCCTCTCCCGAAGGTGGGAGAGGGTGGCGACGCGGTAGCGGCGCCGGGTGAGGGCCCTCCGCCGCCGCGCCGAAGCTCGCCGTCGCCTCTACTGTCCCCCGCCCGCCGCCGTCGCGGGGGGCTCGTTCGCGGCGACCTGGCCGGCCGTGGCGGCGCGCTGGCGGGCATCCGCCGCGCCCTCGCGGTCGAAGCGGTCGACCAGGGCCTCGATGGTGGACGTGGGGGTGAAGGCCTTCGCGCGGATCCCGGTGTCGCGGGCGAAGGCGCCGGCCACCTGGGCGTAGTTGGAGCCGGGGTGCCAGAAGATCCAGTCCTCCAGCCCCAGGTCGTGCACGGCCTCGATCTGCGCCCGGGCCTGTGCGGAGCCGTACGGGTAGCCGCGGTCGTTCCAGGTGGCCGTGAACGCCTGGATCCAGGGGACGATCCGCGCCGGCTCCACCCCCGCCGCCTCCAGCCGCCGGTTGCGCAGCACGCCCATCCCCACCGAGGTGAACACCGTCTCGTACGGCATCCGGTTCGGGCGGCGGATGCCGGGGAGGTGCGTGGGGAAGTAGTGCGACGGGTACACCATCGGCAGCACCGCGTCGGCGGTGGACGACATGCGCTCCCACTGCTGGCCGATGCCGACATCGGCCGCCTCGTTCATCGACAGCCCGAAGAGGTCGGCCGTGACGGTGGCCCCCAGCGGGCGCAGCCGGCGGCCCGCCTCGGCCAGGAAGCCGGCGATGGCGTCGGTGCGCTCGCCCGCGGCCTGCGGGTGCACCTGGCGCGGGAGCGAGCGGTACGCCTCGGGGAAGCGCACGTAGTCGAACTGCACCTCGGTGAAGCCGGCGCGCACCGCCTCTTCGGCGATGGCCAGGTTGTACTCCCACACCCGCCTGTCCCACGCGCTCACCCAGGTGATCCCCTGCCGGTCGCGCCAGAGCCCGCCTTCGGGAGTGCGGATCGACCAGTCGGGGCGGGCGCGGGAGAGGCGCGGGTCCTTGAACACCACGATCCGCGCGATCGGGTGGATGCCGTGCGCCCGGAGCGTGTCCACCAGCGCCTTCAGGTTGCGCAGGGGGATGCTCCCCTCGTGCGTCGCCTCGCGCGCCAGCGGCAGCTCCGAGGCGTAGCGCACGCCGTCCTCGTCCTTCACGTCCACCACCCAGGCGTTCAGCTCGGTGGTGTCGGTGAGCGCCAGCAGCGGCCCGCGGCGGCGCGGGTCGCCGGCGGCGTAGGCGTTCACGTAGATGCCGCGGATGATCGGCGGCGCCTGGTCGCGCGGGCGCTGCGGCGGGCGTGGGGCGCTCCGGGGCGCGTGCGCCTCGGCGGGGGTCGCGGCGAGCGACCGGACCACGGCGTCGCTGGCGGCGTCGGCGGCGGTCTCGGCGTCGAAGCAGGCGGCGGTGCACAGGGCGAGCACGGCCAGGAGCGGCGCCCGGGTGGGGAGGCGACGGTGTGCCACGGGACTGCGGGGGAACGGGGGCTCGCGGGT
This sequence comes from Longimicrobium sp., assembly GCA_036389795.1. NCBI lineage: Bacteria > Pseudomonadati > Gemmatimonadota > Longimicrobiia > Longimicrobiales > Longimicrobiaceae > Longimicrobium > Longimicrobium sp. The sequence continues at coordinate 16,910 of DASVWD010000154.1, read as the reverse complement.
GGTGGACGGGCCGCCGGAGGGGGTCCGGGGCGGGTCCGGGAGCGGGAAACGCCTGATGCGAAAATGGTGCCGCCGGAGCCGCCGCGAAAGGGTTTCGTGAGGGGCGGCCGCCGGCCGCGCCCGACTCCGGATCGGAGAGGGCCGGGGGGACGCCGGACGCGTGTTCCGGCGGCCGCTTACGACCCTGCCTGTCCGGCCGGCGCGCTGACGCCCGGCGCCCCGCTCCCGGGGTCGACGCGCGGGTCGGGCGGGGCGAGGTTGGGGTCGGTGATGCCGTCGCACCCGGCGAGGAGGATTCCCGCCGTCAGCAGCGCCACGGCCGAGCGCGCGAGGGATTTCGTCTGCATGGTGCAACTCCTTTTCAACCCACTGCCCGTCCGCCGGGACGAGATGTTCCGGCAGGCATAAAACGGGCCATCGTAAATCCACGTAAATGCCTGATTGGTAATCGATTACGTCCTGGTGAACCAGGCTTCCGCGGCACCGATCCGGAAAACATCGGGCTCACGCAGAGTCAGCAGAGTCAACAGAGGGTTTCTCTGCTGACTCTGCTGGCTCTGCGTGAGCCGAAGTCTTTCGTCGGGCCTGGTCCGACCGCGAGATCCACCCGCCGCGCGCCTTCTCGAATGGATCCTGGCCGCCCGGCGTCACCGCACCGTCTGCACCCCGTCCACCTGGAAGCTGCCGGAGCCGGCCAGGGGGGCGAGCGTGAGCCCCCAGACCTGGGTGCGGTTGAAGCCGTCGTTCGGGGCGCCGGCCGGCTGCCAGTCGGCGCGGCGGGTGAAGGCGCTCCAGGGGATCGAGACGTAGCGCCAGCCCGTGGAGGTGTCGGCGAGCCTGTACTCCCAGCGCTCGGCCGTGTCGGTGGTGCTCCCCGCGGCGCGGTTGTCCTGCACCTCCACGCGGACGGTGTTCCCCGACCCGGTGCCTTTGAACCAGAACTCCAGCGCCCGCTGGCCGCTCCAGTCGCGCGCCGGCGAGAAGTCGGTCCCCACGCCGCCGTACGAGGCGATGGCGTAGTCCACCTTCATCCCGTACCCGAACGCGGCCGGCGACACCACGCCGCGCGCGATGGAAGTGCCCGGGTCGTTGAACGTCCACCAGCGGGCCACGCTCCCCGACTCGAAGTCGTCCACCAGCGGGCGCGCGGCGCCCAGGTCCAGCGGGCTGGGCATGTTCCCGCTCATGAACAGGATCGAGAGCAGCCGCAGCACGTTGTTGAAGTAGCCGCTGCTGTCGGCGCGGCTCACCGTCTCGGTCCACATGTCGGCGCGGTAGGTGGCGCTGGCGGAGTGCAGCGCGCCCGCCGCCGCGGTGGCCACGAAGACGGCCTTGTGGGCGAAGTACAGCGGCGTGCCGTTCAGCTCGTACCCCTCCTTGATGCCGGCGGCGCCCTGCCCCGCGAAGAAGGCGTTCATCCGGTCGAGCTGCGAGCGGGCGCGCGTGTCGCAGTACCACGCCGCGTCCTTGGCCAGGCGCCAGGGAGAGCGGGAGGCGTCGTAGAAGTACTGGTAGCGCTTGGTGGGGTCGGCGGCCGCGGTCCCGTCGGCCTTCATCCAGTCGGGGAGGAGGCCGGTGGAGACGCCGCTGCGGGTGTTCAGGTTGGAGACCATCTCGTAGACCTTCGTGGTCACCGGGTCCCACACCGCGTCGCCGCTGTAGGCGCGGAACACCTTGTAGAAGGCGGGGGCGAAGTACGACGGGTTGGTGATCTCGGAGCCGCCCCAGTAGCGCTGGTCGCCCGGCTTCAGCACGTACGTGCCGCTCTCCACCTCGTACTTCGCGATGCTGTCCAGCAGGGCCTGCGCGGCGCTCCCGTAGCCGCCCCACTTCCGGTCGGCCGCCACCAGCGCCAGCGCCATGTCCTCGTCGGCGTCGGTGGCCGCGTCGTCGTACTCGGCCACGTTGCCGGAGCTGATCTTCCACTTCATCAGCCCGCGGGCGTTGAAGTGGCTGCGCGCGTAGCCCCACAGCTGGTCGAAGGCGTATTTGTCGCCCAGGTAGGCGGCCAGCAGCATCCCGTAGCCGATCCCCTCCGAGACGGTGTCGTAGTTCCCCTCGGCGCCGCGCGTGACGCGCAGCCAGCCGCCCGCCCCGCTCGCGGTCACGTACCCGGCCTTCCACGCGGCGTAGCTCCGCCGCAGCTCCTCGTTCGCCGCGCCCTGGTCGGGCGCCAGGTTGGTGCCGCAGGCGTAGGCGTACTTCCCCACCGCGGGAAGGACGTCCGGCCGCGGCGCGGGGACCTCGGGGGCGAGCGCGGAGGGTGCGGTCGGGGCCTCGCCGTCCCCGCAGGCGGCGGCCAGCGCGAGCGCCGGGAGCGCGACCCGGCGAAGGGCGGAGCGGATCATGGTGCAACTCCTTGCGACGGAAGAGCTTGCAGGACCGGCCTCTCCCGCCGCGCCCGGCAAGCACCGGGCCAGCACGCGCGCAAGTCGTTGAAGTGAACAGAGTTATGGGGACCTGCCGACTTCGCCTGGTTACGGGGAAGGTGGATGGCGGGCGGGGGGCGCCGGTCCTTTCCACCCTCCGGCCCGCCCGGTATCTTGCCGCCGCACGCCTTCAGACACTCCCGACCGGCCCCGGCACAGTGGACCCGAACCGCATCCTCATCCTCGACTACGGCTCGCAGTTCACGCAGCTCATCGCGCGGCGCATCCGCGAGGAGCGCGTCTACTGCGAGATCCACCCGCCCACGCGCCCGCTGGACTGGATCCGCGACTGGGGGCCGAAGGGGGTGATCCTCTCCGGCGGCCCGTCCTCCGTCTACGGCGAGGACGTCCCCACCGCCGACCCGGGGCTCCTGCGCATGGGCGTGCCCGTGCTGGGCGTCTGCTACGGGATGCAGCTCATCACCTTCCTGGAAGGCGGGGTGGTGGAGCGCGGCCGGCGCGAGTACGGGCGGGCGCTGGTGGAGGTGCACGAGGGCACGGGGATCTTCGGCGGCTTCCACGAGGGCGAGCGGACGCAGGTGTGGATGAGCCACGGCGACCACATGGTGCAGCCCCCGCCGGGGTACCGGCTGCTGGCGAGCAGCAGCGAGGGGCAGCAGTGGGCTGCGTTCGCGGCCGAGGACCGGCCCGTCTACGGGGTGCAGTTCCACCTGGAGGTGGCGCACACCACCCGCGGCGCCGAGATCATGTCGAACTTCCTCTTCGGCGTCTGCGGGTGCGAGCCGACGTGGACGGCGGGGTCGTTCATCGAGAACGAGCTGGAGAAGATCCGCCGCCAGGTCGGCGACGCGCAGGCGGTCTGCGGGCTGTCGGGCGGGGTGGACTCGTCGGTGGCGGCGGCGCTGGTGCACCGCGCGCTCGGCGAGCGGCTCACCTGCATCTTCGTCGACACGGGGCTCCTCCGGCAGGGCGAGCGCGAGGGGGTGGAGCGCACCTTCCGGCAGCACATGGGGATCCGGCTGGAGGTGGTCGACGCCTCGCGCCTCTTCCTGGACCGGCTGCGCGGGGTGGAGGAGCCCGAGGAGAAGCGCCGCATCATCGGCCACACCTTCATCGACGTCTTCGAGGAGGCGGCGGAGCGGATCGGGCACGACGCGCGCTTCCTGGTGCAGGGCACGCTCTATCCCGACGTGATCGAGTCGCTCTCGGTGAAGGGGCCGTCGGCCACCATCAAGACGCACCACAACGTGGGCGGGCTCAAGCCGGAGATGCGCTTCGAGCTGGTGGAGCCGCTGCGCGAGCTGTTCAAGGACGAGGTGCGGCAGGTGGGGCGCGAGTTGGGGCTCCCCGAGGAGATGGTGGGGCGGCACCCGTTCCCCGGCCCCGGCCTGGCGATCCGCGTCCTGGGCCAGGTGGACGAGCGCGAGCTGGCCATCCTGCGCCAGGCCGACGCCATCTACCTGGAGGAGATCCGCGCCGCCGGCCTGTACGACGACATCTGGCAGGCGTTCGCCGTGCTGCTGCCGGTGCGGTCGGTCGGGGTGATGGGCGACGAGCGCACCTACGAGAACGTCTGCGCGCTGCGCGCCGTCACCAGCCGCGACGGGATGACGGCCGACTGGTACCCCTTCCCCCACGACGTGCTGGCGCGCATCTCGACGCGGATCATCAACGAGGTGAACGGGATCAACCGGGTGGTCTACGACGTGTCGAGCAAGCCGCCGGCGACGATCGAGTGGGAGTGAGGGTACGGGGCACGAGGTACGAGGTACGGAGCGACGGTCGGCGTCGGCAGCCCCGGGAGATGTCGCCGCCTCTCCTTCGAGGTTCGGATCAACCTTTCAGCGGGTGGCCGCGGGAGGGAACGATGCCAGGGAACGCCAATCCTCCACAGGGTGGGAAAGCCGCCGCGCCGGCTCCGGCCGCTCCAGCCCCGGCCGCGCCGGCACCGGCCGGGCCGGCCGCAGCCGCGCCGGCCCCGGCCGCGACGGAGGGAGAGCAGGTGGCGCAGACCGCGATGACGATCCAGACGAGCGGGCGGGCGAAGACGGTGCGGATCAGGTCCGGCGAGCGGACGAGCGTGTGGAACAACGTGGACGTGGAGCTGGACCCGCAGACGGGAATCGTCCAGCTGTCCCGCGACGGCAAGGTGGAGGCGACGACGCACATCTCCTCCGCCCTGGTCTTCTGGGAGCTCGAGCCGCCGCCCACGCCCTGAGCCTCCCGGCCGGGCGGCGGCGCCGATCCCATCGTTTCCCGTAACCTGTCCCTGTCGTTCCGTGGAGCCCACCGCCCGTCCCCGCATCAAGGTCTGCTGCATCTCCAGCGCGGAGGAAGCGTGGATCGCCATCCGCGCCGGGGCCTCGGCGCTCGGGCTGGTGTCGGCGATGCCCAGCGGCCCGGGCGTGATCGGCGACGAGCTGATCGCGGAGATCGCGGCCCGAGTGCCGCCCGGCGTCGCCACCTTCCTCCTCACCTCGTCCACCGATCCCGCCCGCATCGTCTCGCAGCAGCGCGGCGCGCAGGTCAACACCCTCCAGCTGGTGGACGCGGTGGAGCCGGACGCGCTGCGCGAGTTGCGCGCGGAGCTGCCGGGCGTGGCGCTGGTGCAGGTGATCCACGTGCGCGGGCCCGAGTCCGTGGACGAGGCGCGCCGGGTGGCGCCGCTGGTCCACGCGATCCTGCTCGACTCCGGCAACCCGGCGGCGGCGGTGAAGGAGCTGGGCGGCACGGGGCGCGTGCACGACTGGGAGCTGAGCCGCCGCATCCGCGAGGCGGTGGACGTGCCCGTGTACCTGGCCGGCGGCCTGCGCTCGGAGAACGTGGCCGAGGCCGTCGGGCGCGTGGGTCCCTTCGGCCTGGACGTGTGCTCGGGTGTGCGCACCGACGGCCGGCTGGACGCGGACAAGCTGGCGCGCTTCGTCGCGGCGGCGACGCTTATCCCCGGGTGATCGGCGGAGACGACAAGGATCCAACCGCCTGCATCTGGTGATTCGGGGTAGTGAGCGATCTGCCGAGCTAATCCTTCTTCTTCGGCTTTTGCGGGAGGTTGCCTCGTTTACCTCCCGACTTTCTGCCGGTCGTGCTCGGCGCGTTCTCGAGGACTGGCTTCCCGCCTTTCTGCTCACCCGCGCTGCTACCGCCTCCACCGCTCCCGCCACTTGTGCTGCCGCCGCTTCCGCCTTTGGTGCTCGGCTTGGCCATAGAGTCCTCCTACCTGGATATAATCAGGCAATCGAGGATGATAGCTTGCCCGGACTGGGGCAAAGCCGAATGATTCAAAGCAGGTGCCAGAGGAAGAGGGCTGCAGACAAGCTCGCGCGCTTCGTCGCCGCCGCGCACGGCTGAGGCCGGATAGACGGCGAACGTGCGCGTGCGGCGGGCCCCGGGCAGAGTCTTTCGTCCGTGCATCGCCCGCTAGCGGACGGAAGCTTGACGTGGTGGTGCGGCGGCCGATCTTGGGAACGTGGGGGAAAGCCGTGCTTGCCAACCTCAGCCGCAGGAGACGCGCCCATGCCGAAGCTTATGCTGGACCTCGACCAGATCCGGGTGGAGTCGTTCTCCACCGGCTCCGTTCAGCCCGCGCCGGAGAGGATCCCGACCACGAACACGCAGGATCCGGACTGCACCTACCCGACGCGGTGCAACCCGCTTCAGTGCTGATCGTTCGGTCACGAGCAAGGACGAAAGGACAGGCGCGCGATCCGCCGCGCCGCCGGATACACCGGCGCGCGGCGGATCGCGCAGCTACGTTCGATCCCGCGTCAGCAGCTCACGGCGGGGTTGAACGGGGCGAAGACGCCGTTCGGGTTGTCGCGCCAGACCCAGGCGTGCAGGTCGTAGTGGGGGAAGGGCAGGCCGTGCCGGGCCTCGGGCGCGCGGTGGTCGTCGAAGGGCTGCCCGCTGAGCATGGGCGGGGCGCTGTTGGAGGCGTCCCACGCGGCGGCGGGGACGAGGAACTCGACGCCCACGAGCTGCAGGCTTCCGCCGGGGCTCGGCGCGTAGAGCAGCACCTCGGGCTGCGTGGGGTCGACCGTGCCGTCCGCCAGCGTGGCCCTGGAGTAGTGGATGCCCATGGCGCCCATGGAGGGGTGCGCCACGCACGGACCCGCCGGGGCGTACCCGGCCGCGACCGCGGCGTCGACCGACTGGTAGGCGCGGGTGGCGTCGCGGATCGCCCGCAGGGTGCGCTCCGGCTCCGGGGTGGTGGGGTCCGAGTCGCACGCGAGCACGCCGATCGCGCCGAGCACGCCGAGCGCGGCGGCCACCGCCGCCCGCGCCTGGAGAGAATGAAGGGCCATCTCCTCCTCCTTCCGCTGCAATGAAGGTTTCTGCCGGGGCGCGACTGTCGCGCTCCCGGGCGGAAGAGTAGCTTGCCTCCGTTATCCGCCGGTTACCCCGGCTTTATCGGTCCCGCTCCTTTTCGCGACTCCCACCCGCCCCGATGGTCGACCTGCGCGTGCTCGGCGGCGTGGACCTCCACGGTCCGGACGGCACGGAGCTGCGGTCCGTCCTGCAGCAGCCGAAGCGGCTCGCCCTGCTCGTCTGGCTCGCCGCCGCGCACCCGCGCGGCTTCCACCGCCGCGACTCCCTCCTGGCCCTCTTCTGGCCCGAGCTGGACGCGGCCGCGGCGCGCAACGCGCTGGGCCAGGCGGTGCACTTCCTCCGGCAGCAGCTCGGCGAGGGCGTGGTGGCGAGCCGCGGCCGGGCGGAACTGGGGGTGGCTCCCGGCGGGCTGCGCTGCGACGCGGCTGCCTTCGAGGAGGAGCTGGACGCCGGGCGGAGCACGGCCGCGCTGGAGCTCTACCGCGGCGACCTGCTGGCGGGGTTCCACCTCTCCGGCGTCCCCGAGTTCGAGCGCTGGAGCGCGAGCGCGACCGGCTGCGCGCCCGCGCCGTCGAGGCGGCGCGGGGGCTGGCCGACGAGCACGCCGGCCGCGGCGACCCGGCCGGCGCCGCGCGCTGGGCCCGCGCGGCCCTGGAGCTGGACCCGTTCGACGAGCGCGGGCTGCGGCGGCTGCTGGTGCTGCTGGACCAGGCGGGCGACCGCGCCGGCGCCCTGCAGGCGTACGAGGAGTTCGCCCGCCGGCTGCGGGGCGAGCTGGAGGCGGAGCCGTCGCGGGAGACGCGCGCGCTGGCGGACGGGATCCGCGCGCAGCGGACCGGTCCGGCGCCCGGCCCCGCCCCGCCCGGCTCCCTCGCCGTGCTCCCGTTCCTGGACCTGAGCCCCGAGCCCGAGGAGTACTTCGCCGACGGGCTCACCGAGGACCTGATCTCCACGCTCGCCGCCGTGCCGGGCCTGCGCGTGACTTCCCGCACCTCGTCGTTCGCGTTCAAGGGGCGCGCGCTCCCGGTCGGCCGGGTGGCCGAGGAGCTGGGCGTGGCCGCCGTGCTGGAGGGGAGCGTGCGCCGCGGGGGCGGGCGGGTGCGGGTGGTGGCCCAGCTCATCGACGCCGCCACCGACGCGCACCTGTGGACGGAGACGTACGACCGGGCGCTCACCGACTTCCTGGCGGTCCAGGCGGAGGTGGCCGAGCAGATCGCCCGGGCGCTGCGCGTGGAGCTCACGCCCGGCGCGCGCGAGCGGATCGGCGCGCGCCCCCCGGAGAGCCCGCGGGCGTTCCACCTCTACCTGCGCGGGCGCTACTTCCTGGGCCAGGGCTCGCGCGAGGGGTGGCACCGGGCGGTGGAGTCGTTCCGCCTGGCCCTGGAGGAGGACCCGCGCTACGCCCTGGCCTACGCGGGGCTCGCCGACGCGTACGCGCAGCTCCCGCTCTTCGTCTTCGCTCCGCTGCTCCCCCGCCCCGAGGCGCTGGCGCGGGCGAGGACGGCCGCGCTGCGGGCGCTGGAGCTGAACGACGAGCTGGGAGAGGCGTACGTGGCGCTGGCGGTGGCCCGCTGGTACGAGTGGGACTGGGAGGGCGCCGAGCGGGCGTTCCGGCGCGCCCTCCTCCTCGGCCCCGGCTCCGCCGCGCCGCACCACCGCTACGGCCTCACGCTGTGCTTCCTCGGGCGCTTCGAGGAGGCGGCGCGGGAGCTCCAGCGCGCGCAGGAGCTCGACCCGCTCTCGCTGGCGATCGCCACCGACCGCGGCGTGGTGGACCTCAGGGCCGGCCGCACCGAGCTGGCCCTGGCCCGCTTCCACAAGGTGCTGGAGGTCGATCCCGCTTTCCACGCCGCGCACCACTACCTGGCCGAGGCCTACAACTACGCGGGGCGTCACGAGCTCGGCCTGCCGCACTGGGTCGCGCGCGGCTTCATCACGCCGGCCGACGCGGACGAGCTGGCCGCGCTGCTGCGGACCAGCGAGCTGGAATACCGGCGCGACTGGCTGCGCAGGATGGAGCGGATGGAGGCCGCGCCGACGGTGCTGGCCTCCGGGGCGATCCGGGTGGGAGAGGTGGAGCGGGCGTGGGAGTGGCTGGAGCGCGCCTTCCAGGAGCGCGACCCGGTGCTCACCAACGGAGTGCGCGTGCACCCGGGGCTGGATCCCTTCCGCGGCGACCCGCGCTTCGCGGACCTGCTGCGCCGGATGGGCGTGGACGATGCCCCCGCCGCCGGCCCTCCTGCGCGCTGATCACGGGCGAGGTCGTCGCGCGGTCCGCGGCGCGTTGTTACGACTTCGCCCCAGTCACCGGGCTGGCCTTCGGCCGCTGCCCCCCTTCGCCCCGCTCCCCGGAAGCCACGTTCCGCACAGCGGCCCTGCGGCTTCCTTCCCGACCTCGCCTGGTTGTGCCATCTTGATCGATCCGGGCGCGAATACCTCGCATCCGCAACTCGGCCCCAACGCGGAGAGGACCGATGAAGAAGCTCCGGCTGGACACCGACGACCTCATGGTCGAGCCCTTCGAGCTGGAACCCGCGGAGGGGGAGGCGAAGGGCACGGTCGTCGGTAACGACGTCTCGCGGGCCTGCGGCACCCAGCCCGAGGATAGCTGCGGGTACCCGGTCACCTGCGGCGGTACGAGCTGCGACTCGGGATACCCGGTCTGCTACCAGTGCAGCGGGGCGGGGACGGGCTGCGACACCCCGGTCTGCTAGGAGTGCACCGGGCTCTGCGGTGAATGATCCCACAGGGGCGCGCCTCTACGGTTGCACGCGGACGCTCCCCCGGGATGGGCAAAACGAAGCCCCGCACCGGAAGACGCACCCGCGCCGGCCCTCCCGCGTGCTGATCCAGAAACGAGGTTGTCGCGCGGTTCACGACGTGCCCGCAAGGGGCGCCGTGGACCGCGCGACTACGTTCGATGCTGCATGGCAGGGTGCGTGGAAGGAGGAAGGAAGGGGTGGGGAGGGAATCAGGGACCGAGTCCGGGTTCTCGTGAAGAGCGAACGGCGGGAGTCGAACCCGCTGCCTCCGGTCTGGGAAGCCGGCGCTCTGCCGATCGAGCTACGTTCGCGCTGGGATACATGCGCCCGGCAGGACTCGAACCTGCGGCCTTCGGTGCCGCCGGAATCCCCCGTTGTCGTTTGGGGAACATTTGTATATGATTCATTTAGCGTCGCAAAACGAGAGTCTCGCCGTGGCGCGGACGGTTCCCCCTCTCCCACCCACCCGACGGAGGACATATGGGACAGCCGGTCAAACTGGCGATGGTCGTGCTCTCGGCCGCGGCGCTGCTGGGCGCGTGCGACCGCGCGATCGTATCGCCGAGCGAGCCCGCCGACGCACCCGCGCGCAACCTGCCCCCGCCCGACGATGGTGGATGGGACGGAGGGGGTGGCGGCGGAGGCGGTGGCGGGGAGGAAACGACGGCGACTCCCTTCGCCCCGCCGCCGCGGCCGTACATCTACGCCTCCGACCTGCCGCTGTACATGGAGGGCGTGATGGGGGGCACGTGGTACGAGTGCGGCCAGGTCACCCACGTGTTCTGGAGCCTCGGCTCCACCTGGAGCGAGGACATCACCCGGGGCACGACCCTGTACGTGACCGGGGTCGTCGTCCCCAGGACGCGGATAAACTGGGGGTTCTACAACGCGGCGGGGCAGCGGGTGAAGACGCACCTGACCCAGCCCGCTCGCGACAACTGCGTCGTCCACCACGAGCCCGAGGCGGTCAGCACGTGGGACCTGACTCCGGGCTACTACTACCTGTACGCGTCGTACAACGGCCTCGAGTACTACTACGGCGTGGAAAGCTCGTTCGGGTACGCGATGGGATACGTGGGCAAGTACGTGGGCGTCCTGCGCATCCGGTAGCCGCGCGCACGCCGGCGCTCGACCAGGGCTCCCGCGGCGCCGCCGCGGGAGCCTCGCTGCTCACGGGCCCCGCTATCCCCGCACTCCCGCACTTTCGCACTTCTCCTCCCCCAGCGGTCCCACCCTTGCAGCCGCGCTCCGGCTCGCCTTTCCCGTCGAGCCCGCCGGAGGGGGAAACGGACCGCTATCAGGTCGTTCCCGCTCTGTTCCGCTGAGCTACGGGCGCGTTCGATGGTGGTGAGAGGGCGGTGAGGGATTCGAACCCCCGGCCCCGCGAAGGGCTCCCGTTTTCGAAACGGGCGCATTCGGCCGCTCTGCCAACCTCCCGGGCACGCGTGTGGCGAGAAATGGAGAGGAGGGTGAGGGATTCGAACCCTCGGCCCTTGCGGGCTCCCGTTTTCAAGACGGGTGCGATCGGCCACTCCGCCAACCCTCCGGGTGAAGTCGGGACGGCCGGGTTCGAACCGGCGACCTCTCGGCCCCCAGCCGAGCGCGCTGCCTGGCTGCGCCACGTCCCGCGGAAGAGGAGGGTGAGGGAGGACCCCCGGGTCGTGGACCCTCGCGGTTAGCAACCGCGCGCGATCAGCCGCTCCGCCAACCCTCCGTCACCCACCTGCCAGTCGAGACGCGCGGATTCGAACCGCGGACCTCTCGCTCCCGACGCGAGCGCTCTTCCAGTTGAGCTACGTCTCGATCCTTCTGCATGCCCCCGCCAGGATTCGAACCTGGGGCCTCCGGATCCGTAATCCGGCGCTTTAATTCCGAATGCCACGTGCCGGTGTCTGGGCTACCATCTGGGCCCATTCCCGGGCTGGTGGAACGGCTCCGAACTGATCGTCTGCATGCTTGCGCTCCTCATGAGTCGTGATTAGTATCGGTTCTGGAGGATTCTCTCCGAAAGCCGGACACCCGCAGAAGGATGATGACCATGAACCACTCACTCGGCAGGCTCATCTCCGCAATCGTCGCTGCAATGATCGTTGGTGCGCTCGGCTTCGGCGCGGTCCAGGCGTCTGCCTCTCCGTCGGCGCCGACGTCCTCCAGGAGTTGCGATTTGAAAGCGTGTTTCGCGTGGTGTCAGCAGGTTTACGGTGAGGGCGCCACCCCCTACTGCAATCAATGGGGAGGGTGCGGCTGCATCCGGTAGCCATGGTGGAAGCACCCCAACCCACTCATGCCCGACGCCGGACCTGATCTACCGTAAGCAGGAGAGGGCCCTTCTCCATTCGCCGAGTTGAGGGTGCAAGTCGCGCTTGGCCTGAGAACAATTGCAGCGCCTGCAGGCTGCTCGGCTGGCGTCGTGCCATGCCCCCGCCAGGATTCGAACCTGGGGCCTCCGGATCCGTAATCCGGCGCTCTCGTCCGCTGAGCTACGGGGGCGAACTGCAGGGGATAGGGAACAGGGGACAGCCGGCAACACCGCGCGGTGTTCGCTTGCTGTTCCCTGTAACCTGTACCCTGTACCCTTCAGGGTCAGTCGAGGAAGGCGACGCGGCGTGCGAACGGCGCTTCACGCTCCGTGTTCATCACCACGCGGTGCCAACCGTCGAGGACGATGGTCTTGTGGTCGCTGTGCCAGATGCGGCCGCGGACGTAGAGCCGCGGATCGAGTGTCATCGCCTGCCACCTCCAGCGCGCGGCCTTCGGGTTCGCGGCGATGATCTTCCCGTACTCCGCGATGCCGACGCCGCCCGGGTGCCGCGGGCAGACCATCACCGCCCGCCCGCCGATGCGGTAGGCGTACTGGCACATGTGCGGCTTGCTCCCGGCGCCGCGGCTGAGCGGCTCGTTCCGCCGGACGTCCCGGCCGCGGACGGACAGGCCCGGGGCCGGGATGAAGAACCATTCGCCCTGCCGGACGAACGCCTCGTTGCGGCGGCGGAAGCGGTTCTTCTGCCGCCGCAGGTTCACGCGCACCGACGCCCGCACCAGGTCCGGCTGCAGCGCCTCCATCGCGGACTCCACGCCCGAGACGGAAGCACCCGGCACGGCGCAGACGAACCAGTGGCGCTCGTCGTGCCCGCACAGGTACTTCTCCTTCTCCCCGCCGCGGCGCGCCAGCAGGAGCAGGTGGCGCAGCTCGGGGCGGAGGTCCACGACCTCGTACTCGGCCGGTTCACCCGGCGCGAGCCTGATCTCGAAGAACTCGCCCCGGTGGTCGGTCCCGACGTCGATGCCCTGCGGGCCGCGCCAGCGGTCGGCCGCCTCACCGATCCGCAGGCGTGCGCCCATCCGGGCGAACTTCTTTTCCAGCAACCCGGTGTCCATACGATTCCTTTCGGTGCCCCCTCGACGGGGGCGTCGATGTCGGACGGACGGGGATCGATCGGGCAGTCAGGCCCGGCCTCGCTCATGCGGGAGAGGACGACCCCCGCGCCGCCGCGCCCGGAGGCGCGCAGGAAGATCCGTGCGGCGTAGCCAGCCTTCGTGAAGACACCTGGTACCTCCTTTCTTCGGGTGACGTGGTCGAGGGGTTCGGGCGGAGTGTGCCGCCCGTGACGGGTGGATCCTGATCGAGCAGGCGTTCGCTGCCCGTTCCTGCCAGTTGTCGCTCGGGCCAACAGTACCCCGGGGGGGATTCGAACCCCCAACGCCGATCGGCCTCCCGGGTCTGAGCCGGGCGAGTCTGCCGTTCCTCCACCAGGGCGAAAAACCAGGGGACAGGGGATAGGGGACAGGGAACAGCCTGCCAACTTCGACCGCAGCTCGCTGGCTGTCCCCTGTTCCCTGTACCCTGTTCCCTCGCAGTCAGGGGTGACGGACGGGGATCGAACCCGTGGCCTCCGGAGCCACATTCCGGCGCTCTGCCGACTGAGCTACCGTCACCGTGTGGTTGGACGCTCCGTCCGGGGAGGGAGCCTCCCCGGGCGGTTCGCCGGCGTCGGCGCGGCCCGCGTCAGGCCGCCTCCTGCTCCCCGAAGGCCAGCACCTCGGCCAGGTCGCCGTGGCGCGCCCGCACCAGCTCCCAGAGCGTGGGGGTGCGCGGCTCGGCGAGCAGCGGCATCCGCGCCTCGTCGGGAGTGCGGTCGGCCTTCAGGTTGTTGCATGGCTCGCAGGCGGTGACGACGTTGCGCCACTCGTCGCGGCCGCCCCGCGAGAGGGGCACGACGTGGTCACGAGTCAGCCGGACGCCCGTGCGCCGTGCCTCCGCCTCGGTCCGGCCGCAGTACAGGCAGCGGCGGCCGTCGCGGTCGAAGAGGTTGTGGTTGGAGCCGCCGAGCGGCGCCGCCCCGAACAGCCGGGCGGGCAGCTTCACCCCGGCGCGCAGCCGCAGCACGCGCGGCGCGGGGACGACGAGCTTCATGGAACGGAAGCGGCGCGTGGGGTGGGCGCGCTCGATCTCCGCCTTGCCGTCGACGTACAGCTGGACGGCGCGCTGGACCGAGACCGTGCCCACCGGCAGGTAGCCCGGGCTGATGACCAGCGTCGTGCTCATGGTCGCATCTCTCGCTCACCTTTCTCAGGAGTGCAGCTCGCGCCCGCCCGGCTCCCGAGGCCCGGAGGGCGCCGGCCCGCAAAGTCGCGGGCGAAGGGTCGGTTTTCGGAGTAAGTGGAACCGGGCGGACTCGAACCGCCAACCGGCCGCTTGCAAGGCGGCTGCTCTCCCTTTGAGCTACGGTCCCGGACGGATAGTGCGAAGTGCGAAGTGCTAAGTGCTAAGTGCTTAGTCCTTAGTGTTTTAGTCCTAAGTGCTTCGTGAGATCGAGTGGGCGGTGAAGGATTCGAACCTCCGCGTCCCGGTGGGGATTCCGATCTACAGTCGGATGCAATCGGCCATCTCTGCCAACCGCCCGTGCCGTCGCACCTCGCACTTCGCACTTCGCACTTTTTCAGAGGGGATGACGGGAGTCGAACCCGTGACCTTCGCATTGGCGGCGCGACGCTCTTCCGCTGAGCTACATCCCCAAAATCTGGAAGAGGGGGAGACGGGGATCGAACCCGTGGCACCCTGCTACTCCCCCGAAAGACCTCCCGCCGGGAGTCGAACCCGGTCAGTGTCGGATCTGCAATCCGATGCCTTCCCACTTGGCGACGGGAGGAGGCGCGAGTACCAGCGGGCGGAGTCGAACCGCCGACCGCTCCCATATCAGGGGAGTGCTCTACCGCCTGAGCTACGCTGGCGTGGACGTGGAGCGGCCCCGGAGGGAGTCGAACCCCCGACGCGCGGATCTTCAACCCGCCGCTCTACCGGCTGAGCTACAGGGCCAGGAAGTGCCCAGGTTCAAGTGCCCAGTGCCCAGTCAATCAATCCGAGATCTGAGTACTGAATCATGAAGCCACCCACATCGAAGTTCCTGTGTACTGGGCACTGGGCACTGCGCACTGCGCACTGGGCACTTGTAAACAGGGGCGGCGGGATTCGAACCCGCGTTTCCGGCTCCAGAAGCCGGCGTCCTGGACCGCTGAACGACACCCCGTCAATCACGTGACTTCGCACTTCGCACTTCGCACTTCCCAGCGGTGCCACGGGGAATCGAACCCCGCTCTCCGGAGCGACAATCCGGTATCCTGCCGCTGAACGATGGCACCGGGTGATTCCAATCCCGTCGGACTGAACGGATGTCATCCCGAGGGGCGCGGTAGCGACCGAGGGATCTACTCGACGAGTCTGGTGGACGGTGTGTCGAGCAGATGTCTGACGCACCCGCTGTTCATCCGAATCCCGCTTGATTCATTGCAAGCACGGCGGGAGGGATTCGAACCCCCAACACCCGGTTTTGGAGACCGATGCTCTACCGTTGAGCTACCGCCGTGTGAGATGATTCATCGATCGCGAGGGAGAGGAGCGGACCTTCCGGCCGTGCCGCGCCCCCCGCCCGACGGGAGTCGCGTGCCACGTGGGGTGGGCGGGCAGCGTCCGTCCGGCCCGCCCTCTCCGCTCGCGATCGTTCACGAGAACCCAAGACCCGAGTTGTCAAACACGCCGGACCGCGTGGGTCCGCAGATGCTTCCGGGGTGCCGGCCGGTCCGCGTCACCGGAGAGGCCGGGAGGTCCCGCGCGGAGGTCCTGGAACGCGAAAGCGCCCCGCCTCCGGTGAGGGAGGCGGGGCGCTCGATGCTGCGAAGCGCCGCGTCCGCGTACGGGCCTTACGCCCGCAACGGACCACCTCCCGCGAGTTGTGCCGAATCATGCCCGTACCGCCGCCAATCACTGCCGCCGCTAATGAGCGGCAGGCCGCCGAATCGCCCGATTCCTTCCGTACCGCCGCGCTGGCCGAGCGCCGGGGCGCACGGCTCCGCCGAGGGCCCGAGCGCGAGCGGCGCGGGCGCTGACACGGACGCCCATGCGGGCATCCGGATCGTGGCGGCGGCGGAAATGGCGGCGGTCATGGGATCTCGTTCCTTCGGTCTACGGTTCGGTTCGTCGGTTCATCGTACGTTCGTCCGCGCCTTCCTGATTCGCGATGGCGATGGACGAAACGAAGAAACGGGAGGCGCGTCCGACCGCCCCGTTTCCGAGGCGATCCCGTCGTGCAGACTCCGGACCCGAAGGCCCGCTTCTGCTCCGACGGCTTGGGACGCGACTCCCGTTTCGTGCCGCCAACTCTACAGCACCCCGCGCCGCCCGTCAAGGGGGATGATGGGCTCCTTCGTCCGCGCGGGTCGCGGCAGGACTCCTAAGTCCTCTTCCGAAAGCCTCTTACGCGTCGGCGCCGACGAGCAGCGGGACCCGCACCTTCGCGGGGCGGGCGGGCGCCTCCGGCTCGCCCACGCGGAAGGCGGCCACCAGGTCGCGCAGCCGCCCGGCCAGCGCGCTCAGCGTCTCCACCTCCGCCGGCGAGGCGCCGTCGCGCGAGCCGGCGAGCTCGGCCACGGTGGTCATCATCGCCTCGAGCTGCTCGGCCAGCGCCGCCATCTCCTCGGCCGCGGCGGCGTTCTCCTCGGCCACGGCGGCCACGTTCCCCAGCACGTCCGTGGTCTCGCGCACCCGCCCGGCGATGCGGTGCGTGTCGGCGTGCAGCGCCAGCACCCGCGCCTCGGCGGCTTCCAGCGCGCGGAAGATGGTGTCGAGCGCCTCGCCCACCTCGCGCGTGCGGCCGGTGGTGTCGCTCACCTCGGCGGCGCTCTGCTCGATGCGCGAGACGGTGCGGTCGATCTCCTTCTGCATCTCCCCCACCACCGACACCGTGCGCGAGGCGGCCGCCGCGGCGCCCTCGGCCAGCTTGCGCACCTCGTCGGCCACCACCGAGAAGCCGCGCCCCGCGTCGCCCGCGCGCGCCGCCTCGATGGCCGCGTTCAGCGCCAGCAAGTTCGTCTGGTCGGCGATGTCGTCGATGGTCTCCACGATCTTGCCGATGCTCTCGGCGCGCTCGCCGAGCGA
>DASVWD010000153.1 GCA_036389795.1 Longimicrobium sp. | reverse complement strand
AACAGATTGGCATCACACAGAGGACACGGAGGACACGGAGAGAACTT
This sequence comes from Longimicrobium sp., assembly GCA_036389795.1. Lineage (NCBI taxonomy): Bacteria > Pseudomonadati > Gemmatimonadota > Longimicrobiia > Longimicrobiales > Longimicrobiaceae > Longimicrobium > Longimicrobium sp. The sequence continues at coordinate 41,984 of DASVWD010000153.1, read as the reverse complement.
CAATCTCTCCGCTGTTCCTCTGTGTTCTCTGTGCCCTCTGTGTGAGACCTTTTCAGGGCTGATACCCGAACGATTCCCTGCGAAATGGTATGAGGCCCTCACCCGGCCGCCTCAGGGCGTCCACCCTCTCCCGACTTCGGGAGAGGGTACTTTGCGGATCGGTGCGGAGCCTGCCTTGCGCGGTGGTTATCCCCGGACGTGTCGGGGCTCAGTCCGCCAGGAACGGCGAGGGGACGTCCTCCGCGATGATGCCGGCGGCGCGGGCGCGGGCGAAGATCTCTTCGATGGCCCGCTCGCCCTCGGGGCCGACGTCGGCGGAGAAGTGGTTGACGTAGAGGTCGATGTGCTGCTGCGTGACCGCGTCGTCCAGCTCCTGCGCGTGGGCGCGGACGTAGGCGCGCGAGGCGGCGGGGTCGGCGAAGGCGTGCTCGACGGAGCGGCGGACGGCGTCGTCCACGGCGCGGATCGTCCCGGCGCCCAGGCCGCGCCGCGCCAGGATGCCGCCCAGGGGGATCGGCAGCCCCGTCGTTTGCTCCCACCACTCGCCCAGGTCGATCACCTTCGCCAGCCCGTGCGCCGGGTAGGTGAAGCGCGACTCGTGGATGATGAGCCCCGCGTCCACCTCGCCGCGCGCCACGGCGGGCATGATGTCGCTGTAGACCATCTCCACCCCGGCGGCCGCGTCCGGCGCGCAGAGCCGCAGCAGCAGGTTGGCCGTGGTGTTCCGCCCCGGGATGGCGATGCGCTTCGTCCGCAGCTCCGAGGGGTCGGCCTCCTCCCGCGCCACCACGAGTGGCCCGCACCCGCGCCCCAGCGCCCCGCCGCTGCGCAGGAGCACGTAGTCGCGTACCAGGTGCGGGATGGCGCCGTAGGACACCTTGGTGACGTCGAGCGCCGCCTCCTCCGCCAGCCGGTTCAGCGTCTCCACGTCCTCCAGCCGCGGCTCGAAGGCGAGCCCCTCCGCCCGCACCGCCCCGTGCACCAGCGCGTGGAAGATGAACGTGTCGTTCGGGCACGGCGAAAACCCGAGCGACAGCGTCCTCACCTCGTTCGTCGTCTCCACCATCTCTCGACCTGATCCCTTCGTCGGCCTGCGACGCGCCCGCTCCCGCCCCGGTCCAGGGCCCGGTTCCGCAAGCCGTTGAAGCCTCGCGCGCACCGAGTTCTCGACTGCGCCGATCCCTGTCCAGGCGAGGCTTTCTGCAGTTGTTGCCGCGGCTTCAGCCGCCCCTGGCCCCCCCGCCCTCCTCGCCCCCCCACCCTCCCACCACCACCCGCACCGCCTCCTGCGCCGCCTCCGCCGCCTCCCTGAGCCGCCAGCGCGAGAGGTCGCGGTCCTCCACCCGGTTGCTGATCGCCCGCAGCTCCAGGAACGGCACCTCGTAGATCGCCGCCACGTGCGCCAGCGCCGCGCCCTCCATCCCCTCGCACAGCGCCCCGAAGCGGCGGGCCAGCTCCGTGCCCCGCGCCGCCGTACCCGAGCAGGCGGAGACGGTGACGAACGGCCCCACGCGCACCCGGAAGCCCGCCGCCTCCAGCGCCGCCCGCGCCCGCCCGGCGAGGGCCGGGTCGAGCGCGATCTCGTTGAAGACGCGCTCGCCGCCGCGCTCCAGAAGCGGGATGCCGATCCCCTCCGTCGAGAGCCAGCCGCCCGGCGCCTCCACCCCCTCGTCGCCGTAGACGGCGCGCGAGGCGACGGCGACGTCGCCCACCTCCAGCCCCGAGCCGGGGTACGCGCCGCCCACGCCGAAGCCGAGCACCCCGCGCACCTCGCGCCTCTCCAGCAGCGCCGTCAGCCCGTGCGCGGCGTTGGTCTTGCCCATTCCCGCGGGGAAGACGATCACCGGCGCGCCGCCCAGCACCCCGCTCCACGCCGCCTTGCGGCCGACCTCGACCGGCGCGGCGTCCGCGAGCCAGCCGCGGAGCCGCTCGCACTCGAGCGGGACCGAGCAGACCAGGGCGAGCGGGGCGGGCGCGGGCAAGATCGGGGCGCGGAAGCCGGGGTCGGGTTGCGTTTCGGCCGTGCGCGCCGAATTTATCGCCTGCATCCCCCGACGGGAAACCAGACCCCCTGGACCGCGATGTCGACCGGAAACTTCGCCATCTTCTACCGCCCCACGCGCGAGCGCCTGGTGGAGACCATCACCGAGCAGGAGATCGCCACCGTGCAGCGGCACTACGACTACCTGCGCCGGGCGCTGGCCGCCGGCCGCCTCTTCCTGGCCGGCCGCTGCGAGGACGCCTCGCTGAACCTGGCGGTGATCAACGCGGCTTCCGAGGAAGAGGCACGCGCCTTCATCGACGGCGACCCGTGCGTGCGGGACGGCCTCTTCCGCGCCGACCTCAAGCCGTGGCGCACCGTCTTCACCCAGCTGGCCGCATGACGCGCCGCCTCGCCACGGCCGCGCTCGCGCTCGCGCTGGCGCTGCAGGCGGCCTGCGGGGGGCCGCCGCCGCGCCGCCCGGCGCCCGTCCCCGCGCCGCCGCCGGCCCCGCCCCCACCCCCGCCGCCCGCCTTCACCGCCACCGACGCGTGGACGCGCGAGCCGGGGCTGGTGCTCCGGAGCGACTCCGCGCCCACCACGCTTCCGCACATGTTCATGCGGCTGCAGGTGCTGCGGGCGGACTCGGCGGGGCTCCTGGTGCGCTGCATCGTCTGCCGCGGCCAGCCCACGGGGTGGGTCGACAGCGCCCGCGTGGCCTACGCCCCGCTCGCCCCCGCCGACGCCCGGCGCCTGGAGCTGGCCGACTTCGCGCTGGCCGTGCGCGACGCCGCCGTGCGGGGCGACCTCGAGGCGCTGCGGGCGGTGATGTCGCGCGACTTCGTGCACTCGCTGGAGGGGGCCGAGGGCGCGCTGGAGGCGATCGGCGCGTGGCGGGGCTACCGCGCCAACGACCTGCGGCGGCTCCCCTTCCTGCTGGACCGCGGCATCGCCGGCGTGCGCGGCACCCCCGTCTGGGCCGCCCCGCCGGAGTACGCCACGACCCCCAACTACCTCGACCTGCGCGCCGGCTTCCGCCGCGGCCCCGACGGCTGGGAGTGGATCTTCCTCGTCCGCTCCGGCCTGTAACGCCTGAGTGCGAAGTACGAAGTCCTGAGTGCGAAGTGCTGGATCGGCCAGTCCGATCTCCCGCACTTCGCACTTGCGGTTTGGGCGTGTCCCTCCGCTGCGCTCCGGGCCGGGCTGCGCGCGCGGTAAGGCAGCAAACCACGCTGCCTAACCGCGCCGGGCCACCGCCGCCACGATACCCCTGTGGCGGCGGCGTCCCGGCCCTGTCGGGCGCGCATCCCTCACGCGGGGTTTCGTCGCGCGCAGCACCGGGGGGTCTCGTAGGGGCGAGCCTGCGAGTCCGTGCGGAGGTGGCATTGGCACATTGCCCCGCCTCTCGCGCAGGGGCCGACCCCCGCCGGTCGAGGCAGGCCTCGCCCCTACGTTTTCACGCGAAATCCCAACCTCGCACACCGACCCGTAAAGTCCACCCTCTCCCGAAGTTGGGAGAGGGTTGCCGCTCTAAGGCGGCGGGTGAGGGCCCCGCGGCGGCGCCAGAGCCTGCCGTCAGCGCGCGGTCGGACCCCGTGTCACCCCGCCGCCGGGTACGTCTCGCTAAGCATCTCCTGGTACGCGCCGCCGGGCGGGACCTGGTAGTAGGTGACCGTCGCCTGCTGTGCGTCCAGCGTGAGCATCGCGAAGCCGTGGTAGTACTCGACCCCGTTGTTGCCCAGCTCGTGCGAAGGGTCCATCTGCGGCACGTCGATGCCGTCGACGCCCTGCAGCGTCGCGTCCTGCCGGTACGGGTCCTGGATCACCATCATCGGCACGGCGGCCGAGCCGATGCACCGGCCCGGCGGCACGCCCTGCCGCGGCTGGAAGACCACCGAGTTGTGCTCGTGCCCCCACAGCCACACGGGGATCTGGCCGAAGTACGGCCGCACCTGCTCGTAGAGGAGCGGGTTGATCCCCCAGCGCACCGTCTGCCCGCCCTGGTCCTGCTCGCCGACCGGGCCCGCGCCGCTGTACAGCTGGTGGTGCGTGAGCAGGATCGTCCTGCGCCCGCCGGCGCTCCCCATCACGTCCGCCAGCCACGCCACCTGGTCGTCGGTGAGCGCGGTGATGTTGCTCTCCACCGTGAACGGGTCGCGGTCGTTGTAGCCGGTGTCCAGCGCCACCACCTGCCACCCCTCGCCGCGCAGGCAGAAGTAGCTCCCCTTCTGCCGCCCCAGCTGCCCGATCAGCCAGGTGAAGCCGGTCCCGCCGGAGTAGTAGTCGTGGTTGCCGGGGATCACGTAGACGGGGAACCGGCCGGACCTGGTGCCCGGGAAGTACTGCTCGACCACGTCGAGGAAGTAGGCCTGCTGCTCGGCCTGCGTCCCCGCGTAGTAGACGTCGCCCATGTGGATCAGCAGGTGCGGAGCGAGTGCCTTCGCCTGCGCCAGGACGTTCTTCGCCAGGTCGTCGCCCGTCCCCCAGTCGGCGAGCAGGGCGATGCGGAGCGGGCTCGCGTCGACCGGGAAGGGGCCCACGTCCTCGCCGGGCTGGAGCCCCGTGTAGCTGACCCTGCCGCCCTCGCAGTGGACGAAGTCCTCGTAGGCGGTGATCGCCTCCAGCCACAGCGGGTCGCACACCGAGAACTTCAGCTCGTCGTAGAGCTGCTGCGCCTTCTGCTCGTGCCCCGCGAAGCGCGCCGCCACGTAGTCCAGGTACAGCTTCAGGCACTCGTCGGCCACCTCCTCGGTGGTGTCGGCGCCCGGGGCCGGGCTGCGCGGCCCGGTGAAGCCCCGGCCCAGCTTCACCAGCTGCTGCATCTTCTCGTGCCCCGCGCTCAGGCTGGCCGTGTCGGGGTGCCCCTGCCGGACCAGCGCGTGGTGCAGCGCGGCCTGCGCGGCGGAGACGATCGGGTTGTGGAAGGTGAAGATGGACATGGTCCAGCCCCCGGTGGAAGCGGAGGGATGAAGGAACCGCGTGGGAGAGACACAATACGACATGATTCAGCCGCCCGCATCAACTCGCGTGCACGGCCGGGGCCGACGGAAGACCACGGTTCGCCCACTCCGTTCGTCCGGCCTTGTCCCGGCGCCGGCGGCGGCTAGGTTGGGGCCGCTCCCGACCGACCGTGACACCCGGCGCACGCTTTCGTTTTGCTCGACCTGCAGACGGTTCTCCGCGAGATCCCCGCGCGCCCCGACCCGGGCGAGCTGGTGGCCGGCTTCGTCCCGCCGCCGCGCTTCGCGGACAAGCGCTTCGACGACTACCGGCCCGACCCGCGGCACCCCTCGCAGGCCGAGGCCGTCCGCCGGCTGCGGGAGGTCGCGGACGAGCTGCGGGAAGGGGCGCGGCCCGGGCTGGGCGGCCTGGTGCGCGGGCTCTTCGGCGGGAGGCGCGCGGGGAGCGGCGTGTACCTGGACGGCGGCTTCGGCGTGGGGAAGACGCACCTCCTGGCGGCGCTCTGGCACGAAGCACCCAGGCCGAGCGCGTACCTGAGCTTCGACGAACTGGTCTACACCATCGGGCTGCTGGGGGTGGAGGGCACCCGGGCGGCGCTCGGCGGGATGCACCTGGTGGCGGTGGACGAGTGGGAGCTGGACGACCCCGGCAACCTGAAGATGGCGCTGGCCTTCGTGCGCGGCACGCTGGCCGGCGGGGTGCGCGTGGCCACCACCTCGAACACCGTCCCCGACGAGCTGGGGCGCGGGCGCTTCGACCAGAAGAGCTTCACGGCCGAGATCGAGGAGTTGGCCTCGGCCTTCGAGGTGCTGGAGGTCGCGGGCGAGGACTACCGCCACCGCCGCTTCCAGGCGGACCCGGGCCGCGCGTACTTCCTGGACGACGCGGCCATGGAGCGGAGGATCGCCCGGGCGGACGCCCGCACGCTCGTCGCCGGCTTCGGCGAGCTGATGGCGGGGCTCGGGCAGGTGCACCCGATCCGCTACGCCGCCCTGGCCGGGCGGATCGGGGCGCTGCTGGTGCGGGGGATCGAGCCGTTCGCGCACCCGTACGACGCGCTGCGCTGGGTGCACCTGGTCGACAAGCTCTACGACGACTCGGTGGCCTTCGCGGCGACGTCCGAGGCCGCGCTCGGGGAGCTGTTCCCCGCCTCGTTCCTGGCCGGGCCGTTCGGGAAGAAGTTCTCGCGCTGCCTGTCGCGGATGGAGGAGATGCTGGGAGAGAGCGCGGAGGCGGACGCCGACGCGAGTGCCGACGACGCGAGCGCCTGAAGACACTCGCTGGAACCACGGAAAGCCTCGCAAACGGCGCGAGGCTTCAACCGCGATCGGTGGCGGGGTTCGAGGTGCGAGGCGGCCACGCGTGTGGCGGCGGGCGGGGCGGTCGAGGCAGGCCTCGCCCCTACGGGGGTTTCGCCGTCGGGGCCGAATTTGCGTGAGGGATGCGCGCCCGGAGGGCCGGGACGCCGCCGCCACGGGGGTATCGTGGCGGTGGCGGCCCGGCGCGGTTGGGCAGCGTTGTTTGCTGCCCTACCGCGCGCGCAGCCCGGCCCGGAGCGCAGCGGAGGGACACGCCCAGATCCGTAGTCGCAGTCGCAGCTGTCCGGTTTGTTCGGGCGGTGGCGTGCTGGTGCCGTTCGCAAAGCGGAGCCCCCGCCGGCGCTCGTCCGGCGGGGGCTCGCGTCTGGCTGAGCCAGGACCGGCGGGTCAGGCGGACTTGCCGCCGCCGCCGCCCTGCTGCGCCAGCTTCTTGAGCGAGCGGAGGGCGTTCTTCTCGAGGAACTTGGCCATGGCCTCCTCCTCGAGCAGGTTCTCCTGGAGGAGCCCCGCGCACCGGTCCTCGCCGAGCGCCGTCGCCATGGTGATGGCGGTGCGATACGCGGCGATCTCGTAGTGCTCCACCCGCAGGCCCGACCCCAGGTCGAAGGCCTCGAGCATCGGCTTGCTGGGCTTCTCCTCGGACTTGAAGGAGTCGTGCTCTTCCTTCAGCCCGATGATCCCCTCGCACTTCTCGGCCTTCGCCTTCTCGCCGATGGCCTCGAACGCCTGCTCCAGGCGCTCGATCTGGCCTTCCGTCTCGCCGTGGTGCTCCTCGATCCGCGTCTTCATCTGCGGGTCGGACACCTCCCTCGCCATGGTCTTGAGCATGGTGAGGATGCGGCGCTCGGCGTACAGCAGGTCGCCCAGCTCGTGCTTGAGGACTTCCTTCAGCTCCGTGACCGGCATGACTGCTCCGTTCGCTCAAGAAGAAGTGGTTGCCGCGCCTGGTCAGATGCGCGTGGTCCGGCGGCCGACCATCATCCGGTACAGGAAGAGCAGGATGATGGCGCCGATGATGGAGCCGATGAGGCCCGCGGTCATGTCGCCGTCGCCCACGCCCAGCATGCGGCCCAGGAACCCGCCGAGCAGCGAGCCCGCGATGCCGAGCAGGATGGTGACGATGATGCCGCCCGGGTCGCGGCCGGGCATGATCAGCTTCGCGATGGCGCCGGCGATGAGGCCGAGGATGATCATCCACAGGATCGACATGGCTTTACCTCACGGGTTGAGTTTCCGCCGCGACGTCCCCCTCGGACCGTCGTCGGGCCGTGGGGAACGCAAACTCGGTGCCGGGGCGGAGATAGTGTAGGTACGGCAGTGCGAAAGTACGGAAGTACGAGAGTACGAAAGTGCGTTAGTGCGTTAGTGCGTTAGTGCGAAGGTAGCGAGAAGCCTCGCCGCTCCGAATCCGTTCCCGCGATTCAGGTCGGCGAGGCTTCTCGTATTTCCAGCCGCGGGTTCACCCGCATTAACCCCACCCGCATTCGGCGCCCGCGTTCGCCGTACCTCGCACTTTCGCACTTTCGCACTTTCGCACTTTCGCACTTTCGCACTTTCGCACTCACGCACTCACGCACTTTCAGTCCTCCGGCAGGCTCCGGCGCAGGCGCTTGACCTCGGAGCGGCGCTTCTTGGCGTGCAGGCGGGCCTCGCGGGCGGCCTTCGAGGGGCGCGTCTTCTTGCGCGCCTTGGGCACCACCAGCGCCTGGCGCACCAGCTCGGCGAAGCGCTCGGTGACGGCCTCGCGGTTCTGGTGCTGGCTGCGGTGCTCGCTGGCGGCCAGCAGCAGCACGCCCTCGGAGTTGATGCGGTTCGCCAGCTTCTCGCGGATGCGCGCGCGCTGCTCCTCCGTCAGGCTGGGCGAGCCCTCCACGTCCCACGCCAGCTCCACGCGCGTGGACGAGGTGTTCACGTGCTGCCCGCCCGGGCCGCCGGAGCGCGTGGCCCGGTAGGTGAGCTCCGCCCGGGGCACCCAGAGCGAGTCGTTGATGGCGAGTACGCCTTCGTCGGTCATCGGCTGCGTTTGGCGCGGGAGAAAATCAGGGGATAGGTTACAGGGGACAGGGAACAGCAAGCAAACCGCATGGCCGTTGCAGGCTGTCCCCTGTTCCCTGTCCCCTGTACCCTCGCAGTTCGGGGGCATGCTCTTCGCAAGAGCCCGGCCCGACCCGGAAGCCCAGCCAACGCAGGACGTTACGGAACCCGATGACAGCCCCCCGCCCAGAGGTCCGGACCTCGCACCCGAAGCACTACCACCTGATCGGCATCGCGGGGACGGCGATGGCCTCGCTGGCGGGGCTGCTGCGCGCGGCGGGGCACCGCGTCACCGGCTCCGACGAGAACGTCTATCCCCCCATGTCCGACCAGCTCCGCGAGCTGGGGATCGACTACGCCGTCGGCTTCAGCCCCGACAACCTGCGGCCGCGCCCCGATTGGGTGATCGTGGGCAACGCCATCTCGCGCGGCAACGCGGAGCTGGAGGCGGTGCTCGACGAGCGCATCCCCTACACCTCGGCGGCCGGCACCGTGAAGGAGGAGTTCCTGCGCACCCGCAGGCCCCTGGCGGTGGCGGGGACGCACGGGAAGACCACCACCACGTCGCTGCTGGCGTGGGTGCTGGAGAGCGCGGGGCTCGAGCCCAGCTTCCTGATCGGCGGCGTGGCCGAGAACTTCGGCTCCTCGTTCCGCCTCACCGACTCGGAGTGGTTCGTGGTGGAGGCCGACGAGTACGACACGGCGTACTTCGACAAGGGCCCCAAGATGTGGCACTACCTGCCCTTCGCGGCGGTGGTGAACAACATCGAGTTCGACCACGCCGACATCTACCGCGACGAGGAGGCGTACCGCTGGGCCTTCTCGCGCTTCATCAACCTGGTCCCCCGCAGCGGCGCGCTGGTGGCCGGCTGGGACTCATCCATCGTGCGCGAGCTGGCGCCGAAGGCCTTCGCGCCGGTCGAGTCGTTCGCCTACGGGGAAGAGCTGCCCGCGGACGGCGAGCACCCGCGCTGGACGGCGGAGGGGGTGAGCTTCGGGCCCGAGGGGACGCGCTTCACGGCGCTGCGCGGCGGCGAGCCGTGGGGCGAGGTGGTGACGCCGCTCACGGGCGCCTTCAACGTGCGCAACTGCCTGGCGGTGATCGCCGTCGCCGAGTTCATCGGCGCGGACCGCGAGGGGGTGCGCGAGGGGCTGCGCACCTTCGCCAGCGTCAAGCGGCGGATGGAGGTGCGCGGCGAGGTGAACGGCGTGGTGGTGATCGACGACTTCGCCCACCACCCCACCGCCGTGCGCGAGACGATCCAGGCGGTGCGCCAGCGCTACGGGAGCCGGCCGCTGGTGGCCGTCTTCGAGCCGCGGAGCTACACGGCCCAGCGCCGCGAATTCCAGCAGCCGTACCAGGACGCCTTCGCCGATGCGGACGAGGTGATCCTGGCCGGCCTCTTCCACCCCGAGCGCTACACGGCCGAGACGGCGCTCAACCCCCTCGAGCTGGTCGCGGCCTGGCGCGCCGCGGGGAAGGAGGCGCACTTCATCCCCGCCCCCGACGACATCGTGGCGCACCTGGCGCCCCGCCTCTCCGGCGGCGAGGTGGTGCTCGTCATGTCCAACGGCGGCTTCGGCAACATCCACCAGAAGCTGCTGGACGCGCTGGCGGGGGGGTAGGCGGAAGCTCCGGATCGATCGGACGTGTAATCAGGCCTTACCTCGCTCGGAACACCGGGCGACATGCCGAAGCTTTCAACCTACCATTCAAGAAACGAGGTGGCCTGCCATAGGGCCATCATCGGTCAACAGTCGACATGGTCAGCCACCCCCGGTACCAAGCTCAACGATGAACTCTCCGGTCCGCACCGATCCTGCGGACGTCACCAGTTCGATGTTCATCAAGACATCCCCCAGAAGGCCACCTTCCTCGGATGCGATTTGAAGCTCGAAACTGACATGCCCGCGAGCGGGAATCACTGGGGTAGGGTTCTGCAGCGTCCGCCTGGCGGGTGGCGCTACCAGAATATTGCCGGCGCGGTCACGTCGAAGGCTACCCTCATCCCATCCGAACTCGGACGGAAGCGGAAGACTGGGACGGTATGCTTGCCTCGGACCCGTACCCGGCATCACCCGTATCGTGTGAGCGTACGTTGCGACGGGGAAGAGAGAGTAAGCAAACATTCCGGCCCCGGCCTCCCCTGGACTGGCGGCGATCACGTAATAACGAACGCTGGGAACCGAGACTTCGTAGCTGTTCGGATTGTACAGCGTGATCGTGAAAACAGGGAAGAAAATCCCTACGCAGCCACGCATCCAATCCAGGATCACATCGCGATCAGCAGCGTCGACGCGGTGCCAGTCGCCACCTCTCGGCATGATCTGCCTCAAAACAGGGTCGCCGCTGCTCGCGAGTGAATTCAGGCTGTTCGTCGAGGTAAGATACCGCAGCATCGCCGGGCGACCCGCCCGCTGCACGAACCGGCGGAGGCCTTCGAGAACGCGAACGTCATTGTAGAGGGTGCAAGGACCCCAGTTGTCGGGTATCGAGAAGCGACGCAAGTTGCGCAGCTCGACAGGCTCGCCCGGGTCCGAGCGATTTCGCGGCTGTCCCCGGTCACCGGGCGCTTCCTCTTCGTAAGACGTCTTGCGCTCGCTCAGGTCAAAGCTGGTGATCCGAGGAACCGCCGCTCTGCGTCCGAACAGGCTCAGGAGCGGGAGCATGCTCTGCTTGTGAAAGTTTTGCTCCAACTCAGCGGGGTAAACAGGCTCCATGCCCGTCCCTGACCCGACGGTCCTGGGGCGTGTACGCGGGCCCTGGTTTCTTACGGTGTCGGCATAGTTGATCGGAGGACCCGAGGATGTAGACGTGGAGTCACCCGGAACGGCTTGCGTGTCGACCACGAGCGCCGGAGGGTTCACGGAGTAGACGACCAGGAACAGTGCCAGCGCTCCGCTCGCGCGAAGAGTGAATTGGAGAAGCTTGCCCTCTACGTGCAAAAGGCCGGGGATGATCGCCCCGACTGCCGCCGCTGCCAGTGCGAGCGTAACGCGAAATACGAGAATCTGGAATTGAGACGGTTGGGGAAGAGCAACCGCGAGCACCAGGATCAGAACGAGGAACACGACGCCGAACACGACGGCGAGGCGCAACTGAGGTGCGAGTCGTTCGCCAGGAGGAGATGACGGTGTATCGGCCATGAGGGCTGGTTCGGTGATCGTTGGGGGCGGACTGAAGAGAGACACCAAAATGGGTACTAATTTGTTTGTCGCAAGCCCCGGATGTTTCCTCTGGGGGCGAGACGATGGCAGTGGGGCAATTCCACATGGTCGTGAGAACTTCCGATCCTGGATTTGCCGTAACCCCTGTAGATGGAAACGCAACCCCGTGCTCGGCGCTCTTCCACCGCTCCGGCCCACCCCTTGCAGCCGCCTTCCTCCCCCTGGACGACGTGGTCCAACTGCAAGGGAGAAAAAGAGATGCGCATCAAGTTGAAGCCGATCGACGAGCAGGTGATGGTGATCACCGGGGCGGACAGCGGGATCGGGCTCGCCACGGCGCGGGCGGCCGCCGAGCGGGGGGCCAAACTGGTGATCAACTCGCGCAACGAGGAGGAGCTGGCCAGCATCGCCGCCGACCTGCGCAGCGAGTTCGGCGCCCAGGTGGAGTGGCACGCCGGCGACGTGGCCGACGCCCACGCCATGCTGGAGGTGGCCGAGGTGGCGATCCGCGCCTTCGGGCGCATCGACACCTGGGTCAACAACGCGGCCGTCGCCGTCTACGGCGAGCTGGAGCGGGTGCCGGTGGACGACGCGAGGCGCCTCTTCGAGACCAACTACTGGGGCGTGGTGAACGGCTCGCTGGCGGCGCTGCCATACCTCAGGGCCCAGGGCGGGGCGCTCATCAACGTCGGCAGCATCCTCTCCGACCGCGCCATCCCGCTGCAGGGCCACTACTCGGCCACCAAGCACGCGGTGAAGGCGTTCACCGACTCCCTGCGCATGGAGCTGGAGCACGAGGGGGCGCCCGTCTCGGTGACGCTGGTCAAGCCCGGGGCCATCGACACGCCGTACCCCGAGCACGCGCGCAACTACATGGACGCCGAGCCGCGCCACCCGCAGCCCGTCTACGCCCCCGAGGTGGTGGCCGACGCCATCCTGGAGTGCGCCCAGCACCCGAAGCGCTCCATCACCGTGGGCGGCGGCGGGCGGATGATGGCGATGATGGGCGTGCTGACCCCGCGCCTGGCCGACCGGTACATGGAGGCCACGATGTACCGCCAGCAGAAGCGGAAGAAGCCGGGCTCCCTGCCGCAGGACGAGGCGCTGTGGGCGCCCTCGCCGCTCTCCGGCCGCACCCGCGGCGACCAGCCGGGGCACATCATGAAGTCGAGCCTGTACACCAAGGCCGCGCTCCACCCCGGCAGGACCGTGCTGGCGCTGGGCGCATTCGGGCTCGGCTTCGCGCTGGTGAAGACCGCCGGGCAGCTCATCGGCGAGCGCCGGGCGATGGAGGACGCGGACATCGAGGTGCAGGTGCGCGGCCCCGGCGAGGGCGTCCCGTCCACCGAGGAGCGCTACGCCCACGCCGGCCTCGACCCCGCCCCCGGCGACGGCTACCGCCCCGACGCCGGCTCCGACCCGGCCGGGAGGTACGGGAACGGCAACGGCTACGGCTTCGGGATCTGATCCCGGCCGACGCCGGATCGAACGTCGAAGGGGACCGGAAGCGACTCCGGTCCCCTTCGACTTCGACCAGCCTGGCCTGGTGCGGGGCCGACTAGCGGGCATCGACCTGGAGACCCAGCCACCGGGGAAGCCGGCTCTTCAGCTCCTCGGGATACACCGTCTCCGCCGTCCTCTCCACGTCGGCCACGCTCCACCATCGGTGCTCCTCGATCGCCTCGGGCGACGAATTCCGGACGACCGGGGACACCTCGTCGACCCGCACCAGGAAAAAAGTCTCGGCCTGCTCCACCCAGCCTTGCGGCGATTCCCACTGGAAGCGCCGCCGCCAGAGGAGAGGACCGATCGCCTGCCGAAGGCCCGTCTCCTCCCGGAGCTCGCGAGCGGCCGCGTCTTCCAGCGACTCGCCGGGCTCGACACTCCCTCCCGGCGTGGCCCAGTACCACCGGCCGCTCACCCGATGATCGCGATAACGAACGAGCAGGATCGAGCCCGCGGCATCCACCACGATCAGGCGAGCGGTCTCGCGAACGGGTAATCGCTGCATCTACGTTCTGATAAGGCGCACAGCCTCGTCGTCTCCACGAATCGCTCGCGGCAGAAGCTGCGGCAGGCGCCGACGTTCGTGCAAGCTGGAAACCGCCGGGTTGCACGCCTCCGTGCGCCGCCGCTAACCTTCCGCGCTCGCACCTCTTCCCGACCCGTCTTCCCTGCGATCCCCCGCTCCCGATGCCGCTCACGCCGCTGCGCCTGGCCGCCCTGGTGGGGGGCGTCGTCTGGCTCGCCGCGCTGGCGCTGGCGGACCGGCGGCTGGCGGGCGACCGGCGCGTCCTGTTCCGCTGCGCCGCGGGGGCGGCGACGCTCACGCTCTTCCACGCCGCGGTGCAGCGGCTCACGTTCGGCGGCAACGTCGCCATGGACACGGCGAAGGTCGCCGTCGTCGCGGCGGCGCTCGCGTGCGTGGTCTACGAGCGGCACCGCGCGCGGGCCGGGCGGCCGGTGGCGCCGCGGGTGAAGCGGCGGGTGGGGCTGGCGCTCGCGGCGGCGGCGGTGGCGGCGTACTTCTCGGGCGCCCTGTACTCGTACCGCGGCTTCTACCACGTCTGGGACCAGTACCACTACTTCGTGGGCAGCCGCTACTTCCGCGAGCTGGGCTACGACGGCCTCTACCGCTGCGCCGCCGTCGCCATGGACGAGCTGGGCGCCGTCCGCTACCCCGGCGAGCGCGGCCGCCCCGCCGTGGCCGACCTGCGGGCCGAGGTGCGCGCCCCCGGCCGGCTGATCCGCAACCTGGGCGTGGACAACACGCTCGTCCCCGCCGCCCGCGCGCTGGCGGAGCCCGCCGCCTGCCGCGCGCGCTTCACCCCCGCGCGCTGGGCCGCCTTCCGCGCCGACGTGCGCTTCTTCCGCCTGGCCGCCGGGCCGGCGGACTGGGAGCGGATGCAGCAGGACCACGGCTACAACCCGCCGCCCGCCTGGACGCTCGCGGGCGGCGCGCTCGCCGGCCTGCGCCCGGCGGGGACGCGCTGGCTGCAGGCGCTCGGCGCGCTGGACGTGGTGCTCCTGCTGGGGATGCTGGGCGCGCTCGGGTGGGCGTTCGGGTGGCGGGTGGCGGCCCTGGGCGCGGTGTTCTGGGGGTGCCAGGCGTGGTCGACCTTCTACTGGACGGGAGGCGCCTTCCTCCGGCAGGACTGGCTCTTCTTCCTGGTGCTCTCCGTCTGCCTGGCGCGCCGCCGCTGGTACGCCGCCTCGGGCGCGGCGCTGGCGTGCTCGGCGCTGCTGCGCGTCTTCCCCGTGCTCCTCCTGGCCGGCCCGGCCGCCCTGGCGCTCTGGAGCCTGGTGCGCACGCGGCGCATCCCCCGCCCCGTCCTGCGCTTCGCCGCGGGCGGGGCGCTCGCCGCGGCGGTGCTGGTCCCCGCGAGCCTCGCCGTCGTCGGGCGCGGTTCCTACGCCGGCTTCGCGCGCCACATCCGCGTGCACGAGCGCACGCCGCTCACCAACCACGTCGGGCTGCGTACGCTGCTCGCCGCCGGAGTGGGCCGGGGCCCGGGGTCCGCCCGCCTCGAGTACCTGCGCGACGAGCGGGCGCCCGACCCCGTCGCCCCATGGAAGGAGGCGCGGAGCGCGCGCCGCGAGCGCACCCGGCCCCTGTTCTGGCTCCTCGCCGCCGCCGCGGGCGCCTGGTTCCTGGTGATCCTGCGCCGCGTCCGGCGCCTGTGGGCCGCGCAGGCGCTCTCGCTCGCCTGGCTGGTGCTGCTGCCGGAGCTGACCTGCTACTACTACTCGTTCCTGGTCCTCGCCGCGCCGCTCAGCCGCCTGCGCCGCCGGCTGGAGGTCCCGCTCCTGGCTCTCGCCGCGCTCTCGCAGGTCGCCTGGAGCGCCTTCTGGTGGAACGACGACCGCTACGCCACGCTCAGCCTCCTCGCCGTCGCCTTCACCATCGTCCTCCTGGCCGCCTTCACCCCGCGTCGCCGCCACCGTCCGGCCGCCGCTTCCGAGCGCGCGCACCAGCCTCCGCTCTCCACCCCGGCGCCGCACTGATCCCAGGCCAGAAAACAGCAAGCCTCACGCAGAGGAAGCAGAGGGACCCACGAAAGCGATGAGTTCTCTGCTTCCTCTGCTTCCTCTGCGTGAAAAAAGCTGTTGTCTTCGCAGGGAATCCCAAAGAAGCGGGCGCCGGGATCTCTCCCGGCGCCCTCCCTCGAACCGCCATCGGCTTCCGCCGGCCCGGCTCACGTCGCCGGCGGGCGGCGCTCGAGGTCCACCTCCACCCGCAGCTCCTCCCCGGCCCGGGGCGCGGAGCCCATCTCGCCCTCGGTGAACGGGTAGGTGCTCCCGGGCCGCGACTCCAGGTCGACTTCCACCTCCGTGCCCGCCGCGCCCACGGGCGAGGCGTACGGGGGCGGCGAGGGGGCGGCCGTGTACGTGGGCTGCGCCGCGTACGACGCCTGCCGCTCCAGCTCCACCTCGACGTCCAGCTCCCGCGCCTCCCGGCGACGGCCGGTGACCAGCCTCGCCACCGCGGTCGCCACCACCGCCGTCAGCGCGGTGCCGACCAGGCCCATCAGCACGGGCTTGCGGCCGCGCCCCTCCTCCTCCAGGTCCACCTCCACCTGCATCTCGCCGGCATGGTGGTAGTGGTGCTCCCGCGGCGGGCCGCTGTAGTACGGGTGCGGCGTCCCGTGCGCCGGCTCCAGGTCCACCTCCACCTGCAGGTCGCCCTGCGGCTGCGCCGCGTACGACGCCCCGGCCGTCCCCTGCGCCTGGCCGCCGTACAGCGTGTCGGTCGTCCCCCGCGGCTGCTCCAGGTCGACCTCCACGTCCATCCCGCCGCCGCCCGTCAGGCGCGACACCACGCCCGCCACCGCGCCGGAGAGGCCCGCGCTCACCGCGCCGAACAGCCCGCCGCCTTCCTCCTCTTCCTCCGCGCCGCCGCGGAGGGTGCGGATCTCCTCTTCGTGGCGGAGGCTGGCCTTCTGGAGCTTGCGCGCCCGCTTCTCCCACTTCTTCGCGCGCCGCTTCCACCCGCGGTCCTCCGAGTGCTCGGTGCCGTCGTCGGTGTCCAGCCCGATCTCCATGGTGGGCACGGCGCGCCGGTGGTCCTCGTCGTCGCCGCCGCCGGTGAGCAGGCCCAGCGCCAGCCCGGCCGCGAAGGTGCCGCCCACGTACAGCCAGGGCTGCTCGCGCACCCGCTCGCGCACCGGCGCGGCGACGTCGAGCCGCTCCTCCAGGCGCTCCTTCTTGCGCAGGAGCACCTCCTCGATGGTGTCGATCGTCTCCGACATGCGGGCGCGGGTGCGCTCGATCTCGTCACGCACCACGTCGGGGTCGCTGCTGGCGGCCACCGTGCCCGGCGTGCCGCGCCCGGCGCGCTCGGGGAGCAGGTGGTCGGGGTCGGTCTCGGGCGTGCGGTTCACCCCGGCCGGCGCCGCCCCGGCGGGGAGCGTGGCGTCGGGGTCGCCCTCGTGCGAAATGCGGATCTCTGCCATGGGTCCTCCGTTTAGCGTAGCAGCCGGCCGATGATGAACCCCGCGAGGCCCGCCACCAGCAGCGTCTGCACGGGCTTCTCGCGCACCCTCTCCTCGAACGTCACCGCCGCGCCGCGCGCGCCGTCCACGCCGCCGCGCACCCGCGCGGCCGGCCCCGACAGCGGCCCCTCCTCGGTGTCGAGCAGCCCGGAGATGCGGTTCCTCACCGCCCCCGCGCCCCCCGCCACCCGCTCGCGCACCGAGCCCGCCAGGCTCGACGCTCTCTCGCCGACCGAGCCCGCCACGCCGCTCACCGCCTCGCCCACCGCGCTCGCCGCGTCGGCCACGGTCTCCTTCGCCCGGTCCACCACGCCGCCGCTCACGTTCGCCTGCTCGCGGGCCGCGTTCATGGCGTGCACCTGCGGGTCTTCGCCGTGGCCCACGCCCATGCGCTGCAGCACGTCGGCCACCCAGGCGTAGTGCCGCTCCTCGTCGAGCGCCGCGCCGTCGATCACCCGCTTCACGTCGGGCGGCCAGAGCATGGCCCGGCTGGCGTAGTGGTCGTACTTGGTGCGCACCTGCAGCTCGTTGGTGCGCCAGGCCAGCAGGAGCCCCTTGTCGCCCGCCAGGCCGCCCAGGCTCTGCATGGCCGTCTTGAAGGGCCCGGTGAGGTGCGGCTCGTTCTTCGGCGTGCCGCCCAGGCGCAGCACCAGCTCGTTCAGCTCGCGGATGTGCCGCTCGTGGTCGCGGCGGAAGCCGGCGATCTGGCTGGCGTGGTCACGGTCCTCCAGCTTCTCGATCGCCACGTCGTACGCGGCGATCGCGTCATGGTCCAGCTGGAGCAGGTCGTTCAGCCCGTCGAGCACCTCCGCGAGCGCCGGCGCCGGCTGTCCGAGGGTCGTGTCGGTATCCACCGGGTACCTCCTTGGGGCAGACTGTGGGTGCCGTCTCCTGGTCCGGTCCTGCTCGTTCCGACCGTCCTCGCGCCGGGTGGCGGAGTGTCGTCCGGCGGGGACGGGAGCCTGGGCCGGGTATGCACTATCCATTCCACCCCGGCGGCCCGGCCTTCCCGCCGCGGCGCGGAGTTTCCGGCCCCCGCCGGCCCCGGCTCCCGATTTGCATATCCGCATGCCGCGCATGGAGTTGCGCCGGCATCGGCCGCGCCTCCGCGGGGGGTATCGGGAAAGACGAGTCAGACGAGGGAGATGACGATGAAGGTGCTTCGACGCGGGGCGCTGCTCCTGGCGGTGGTGGCGCTGCCGGGGTGCGCGACGCTGGCCCAGCTGGGGATCCAGGCGCCGCAGTTCCGGGTGGACGGCGGCCAGCAGGCGCAGCTGAGGCTGCTGCCGCCGGGGCCGGGCCGTCCGTCGGGCGGCGCGGTGGTGCGGCTCTACGCGCGGGTGAGCAACCCCAACCCGGTGGGGATCACGCTGGCGCGGCTGGCGGGCGGCCTGCAGCTGCAGGGGCGCGACGCCGCCCAGGTGGACTTCCCGCTGGGGGTGCCGCTGCAGCCCGGCGGCGAGCAGATGGTGCCGCTGGACATCAGCGTGAACTTCGACGACCTCCCCACCATCGGCAGCGTGCTCCTGCGCGCCGTCACCGGCCAGTCGATCAACTACCGGCTGAACGGCACCGTGGGCGTCGACGCCGGCCTCCTGGGCCAGCCCACCTTCGGCCCCATGACGCTGCTGGAGGGCGACGTCCGCGTGTCGCGCTGAGCGGATCGGCCGATCAACAGACACGTAGGCGAGGCGGCGGAGACGATCGATCTCGCCGCCTCGGCTTTCTTCTCTCATCAAATTCCTCAAAAAGCTTTTCTCACGCAGAGGAAGCAGAGGTAGCAGAGGAAAACCGCGCCGGGGGTGGACCCGGCGGGCGGCCCGGCGGTAGAATCCCCCCTCCCGGGCCATCTCCCCGCGATCGGGCCGGCCGACCGGCCCCGGTCGCGCGCGCCTTCTCCTCGCGTCTGCCCGATGCGGCGCGGGCGACGGCGCCGAACCGCACCTCCGAAGGAAGGACCTCCGTGACCCGCAGCCGACCGATCGCGCCGCTCGCCCTGGCGCTCCTGGCCGCCGCCCCCGCCGCCGCGCAGACCGGCGAGCCGCCGCGCACCCACGCCCCGCGCCCGACGACGGCCGCGATCACCCCCGCGGACCTGATGACGCGGCTCTACGTCCTCGCCGACGACTCCATGCGCGGCCGCGAGGCGGGGAAGCGGGGGAACGCGATGGGGACCGACTACGTCGCCGCCGAGTTCCGGCGCCTGGGGCTGGAGCCCGCGGGCGAGAACGGCACCTTCTTCCAGGCGGTCCCGCTGGTGGTCAACGCGCTGGAGCCCGGCGCCGCGCTCACCGTGGACGGCGCGCCGCTCCGGCCCGGGGAGGACTTCTTCCCGGTGCCGCGCTACGGGACGATCTTCCCCTTCGGCCCCGCCTTCGCCGCCCAGGGGGCCGACGTGGTCTACGGCGGGCGGATCGGCGCGGAGATGATCGACCCCGGGCGCGCGGCGGGGAAGGTGGTGGTCTTCGCGCCGCCGCCGGGGCAGGACGGGCGGGCGAACTACCGCTTCTGGGCCGGCAACCCGGGGCTGGAGCGCTACGCCGGCGCCGCGCTCGTGGCCGTCGCCTCGCTCGACGTCTCCCCTCCCTCCCTGCTCGAGTTCTTCGGCGAGGAGCGGATGGAGATGGACCGCGGCGAGGGCGCCGGCGCGGGCGCGGCCGGCGTGCTGGTGAGCGCCGCGGCGGCCGAGCGGATGCTGGGCGTGCGGCTGGCGAACGCCCGCGTGGGCGCGGCGGGGAAGAAGGTAGGGGGCGGCTTCCGCTTCGCCGCGCGGCCCACCGAGGCGCCGGCGCGCAACGTGGTGGCCGTGCTGCGCGGGCGCGATCCCGCCGCGCGCGGGGAGTACGTGGTGGTCAGCGCGCACAACGACCACGACGGCGTGCTCCCCGAGGCGTTCGACCACGACTCGGTGCGCGCCTACAACCGGGTGATGCGGCCGCGCGGCGCCAACGACGACCCCGGCGAGCCCAGCAACGGGCAGTGGGCGCGGATCACCGCCATCCGCGACAGTCTGCGGCGGGCGCACGGCGGGGTGCGGATGGACTCGGTGATGAACGGCGCCGACGACGACGGCAGCGGCACCGTCACCCTGCTGGAGATCGCCGAAGAGCTGGCCTCGCGGGGCGAGCGGCCGCGGCGCTCGATCCTCTTCGTCTCGCACACGGCCGAGGAGAAGGGGCTCTACGGCTCGGAGTGGTTCACCGACCACCCCACGGTGCCGCGCGAGTCGATCGTGGCCGCGCTCAACATGGACATGGTGGGGCGCGGCCGCGCCGAGGACGTCCCCGGCGGGGGCCCCTGGTACCTGCAGATGATCGGCTCGCGGCGGCTCTCCACCGAGCTGGGCGAGCTGATCGACGCGCTCAACGCCGGCCGGCCGAACCCGATGCGGGTGGACTACTCGTTCGACGCGCCGGGGCACCCGCTGAACCGCTACTGCCGCAGCGACCACTTCATGTACGCGCGCTACGGCATCCCCATCACCTACTTCTCGCTCGGCTACCACGTGGACTACCACCAGGTGAGCGACGAGCCGCAGTACATCGACTACGACCACATGGCGCGCGTGGCCTCCTTCGTCCACGACGTGGCCGTGGCCGTGGCGGAGCGCGAGCGGCGCCTGGTGGTCGACAAGCCCAAGCCCGACCCGAAGGCTCCCTGCCGGCAGTGAGGGCGAGGTAGAAGACTTACTCACGCAGAGCAGCAGAGTCAGCAGAGGAACACCTCGTTCTCCGCTGACTCTGCTGCTTTGCGGGCAGTGGATGTCATCCTGAGCTCGACTTTGTCCATTCTGAACACGTTCAACGTGAACTTGAACAGTGTTCAACTTTTCGGGCTGTGTCGCAAGCGCTTATGGAAATTGTACTTACAATCATTCGCAGGAGCTGCTGACACACAGCGCGTTAGCTGCCACTAAGACCGGGCGGAATTCTGTTGCACTCCGGTTTCTCGAAGGAGTACGACAGTATTCGAATCTCCGTCGCAGGTGCCGCTAGGAGCGATCTCGTGGCCTTCCTCCCACCTGATTCCGGTGCGAGGAAAAAAGGCCAAAGTCGAGCTGAGGGAGCCGCTGCGCCGAACCTGCCTCGGCAACGATGCTTGGCGGCGACCGAAGGATCTACTCACCCCGGAGCGAGGCCGGCTTCTGCGCGCTGCATCTGGCCACCAGACACGCGGAGTAGATCCTTCGGTCGCGTCCCACCATCTGCGCGGGAGCGAGTTGCGCGCGGACGCTCCCTCAGGATGACTTCTCGTGTGGCGTGGAATGCGCAGCCGGTTTCGGAAGGTGGTGTCACACCTTGATGAACAGCCTGCGGCGGTAGAAGACCTCCATCACGCCGATCCAGAAGAGCACGAAGCAAAGGGCGAAGGCGAGCGACGCGGCGTGCGGCGGAAGCCACGAGGCGAAGGCGCCGTCGAAGATCCACCCCTTGAGCGTCTTCCCGCCGGGCACCTTGATGAGCGTCAGCAGGCGCGCCATGACGCCGGAGAGGAAGAACGCGGCGATGGCGTTCACGCCGAAGACCACGAACGGCCGCGTCCAGCGCTTCCACCCGCGCACGTCCACCAGCCAGTAGGTCATCGCCAGGACGTGCAGCGCCACGCCCCCGGTGAAGAGCACGTACGAGCTGGTCCACAGGTTCTTGTTGATCGGGAACGCGGCATTCCAGACAAGTCCGGCGACGAGCAGCACGTTGGCGGCGGCGAACAGCCCCACCGCGCGCTCGGCCGGGGTGCGCCCGCCGCGGAGCCACCGCCCCGCGAAGACGCCCAGCAGCACGGTGGCCACGGCGGGCAGCGTGCTCAGCAGCCCCTCCGGGTCCCACGTCTTCGCCTGCGCCCACAGGTGGTCGGTCCCCAGCACCATGCGGTCGACGTACGCGGCCAGGCTGCCGTCCTTCGAGAGGTCGCCCGCGCCGAAGCCGGGGACGGGCACCAGCGTCATCGCCGCCCAGTAGCCCAGCAGCAGCGCGGCCGCGACGCCGACCTGCGCGCGCAGCGAGGTGAAGAGGACGACCGTCGCGGCGAGGAGGAAGGCGAGCCCGATGCGCTGCAGCACGCCCATGACGCGCAGGTGCCCGGGGTCGAGGTTGTAGTAAGGGAACGCGGCGAGGAGCAGGCCGAGCAGGAAGAGGACGGCCGAGCGCCTCGCCGCGCGCGCCCAGACGCGGCCCGGCGAGGCGCCCTTCGCGAGCTGCGCGTCGAACGAGAAGGTCATCGCCACGCCGACGATGAACAGGAAGAACGGGAAGATGAGGTCGGTGGGCGTCCAGCCGTGCCAGGGGGCGTGCTCCAGCGGGTCGTAGACGGCGCTCCACGTCCCCGGGTTGTTCACCAGCAGCATCGCGGCGACGGTGAGGCCGCGGAACACGTCCAGCGACAGCAGCCGCCCCGGCGCGGCCGCCGGCGGCTGCGCGACCTCGACGGCGGGGGCGGCGGGGCGTGGCGCGGCGAGGGTGTCGGTCATGGGGGCACCGCGGTTTGGGGTGGGGGATGGTGAAGTGTGCACGGCGCCCGGCTCCGGGGCAACCCCGGAGGCCCTCACCCGCCGCCTTAGAGCGGCAACCCTCTCCCAACTTCGGGAGGGTGGACTTTGCGACTTCGGTGCGTGGGGGCTGGCTGTACCCCGTCCCTCGCCGTTCGCGTGAGGGATGCGCGCCCGGAGGGCCGGGACGCCGCCGCGACACGGGGTATCGTCGCGGCGGAGGCCCGGCGCGGTTGGGCACGGTCGTATCGTGCCCTACCGCGCGCGCAGCCCGGCCCGGAGCGCAGCGGAGGGACACGCCCAAAACCCAAGTGCGTTAGTGCGTTAGTGCGTTAGTGCGTTAGTGCGTTAGTGCGTTAGTGCCGTAACTGTTCCGGTCCCAACGCACTCACGCCCACTCACGCACTCCTTTTCTTACCGCGGCTCGGCGAGAGTCGAATCGGGGGCGGGCTGCCGCCAGTCGCGGCCCAGGACGACGGTGGCGTCGAGGTAGAGGTTGGAGTCGGGGCGGGCCAGCACGCGGCGGATGGCCAGCGCGTCGGCCACCTGGCGGGCGGCGTCCATGCGGCCCACGCGGTCCAGCACCTGCGAGGTGTCGGGACCGAAGCCGCGCGCGTTGCCGAAGGAGACCACGTCGAAGCCGCGGTCGCGCAGGATGCGCGTGGCCTCGCGCGCCAGCCCGGGGCGGCCGGAGGCGTTCAGCACCTCCACGCGCACCCGGCCCACCGGCGCCGGAGCGGAGACGCTGGGGGCGGCGCCGCGGCCCGCGCCCGCGCGGCGGCCGAAGAACGCCCACGCGGCCGAGCCGACCAGCGCGGCCACCGCCAGCAGCGTCAGGAAGAGGCCGACGGTCTTGAGCCGGCCCCCGCCGCCCGCGCGCCTGCTACGCGAGCGCGTCATGGAACGCCCGGGTCTCGGGGTGCAGGGTGGCGCCGGACGCGGACACGTGGGCCACGCGCGAGCGCACCACCTCGCGCAGCACGGCGTCCATCTCCTCCGGCATGCGGCGCCGGAGCGACTCGGTCCACTCGGGGGCGAAGGTGCGGCCCGGCTCCAGGAAGTCGGCCAGGTAGAGCGCCCGCCCCAGGAGGCCCCAGCGGGGCGAGCCCAGGGTGTGCCAGCGCACCGCCTCGCGCAGCTCCAGGTCGGCGTGGCCGGCCAGGCGCTCGGCGGCCGCGGGGCCGTGCAGGAGCTTGCCCTTCAGCTCGCGGAGCTCCTCCGGCACCAGGGGGCGCAGCTCGTCGGGGTCGGCGTCGCGCAGGGAGTCGTGGAGCCACGCGGCGGCGGCCCAGCGGGCGACGTCGTCCGGGCAGAGGCCGAGCGAGCCGGCCCACTGGCGCATCAGGGCGGCGACGCGGCCCATGTGCTCGCGCCGCCGGGGGCCCGCCCGCGCCCAGTCGGGGAGGCGCCCTTCCGCGGCGTCGCGGACCAGGGGGGAGAGCCCGGCGGCCTCAGTCGAACCCGCGGCGGACATGCGGCTCCAGGATGGCGCGGTTGCGGATGGAGGTGTGCGAGACGTAGTTGAAGCCCTTCAGCTCGACGCCGCTCCCGACCCAGCTGTCCACGATGCGGCAGCCGGGGCCGATCACCGTCTCGTCGCCGATGGTGGTCTGCCCCTCGAGCACCACGTTCGGGTAGACGACGGTGTCGCGCCCGATGCGCACGTCCACGTCCACCAGCACGGTGTCGGGGAGGAGGAAGGTGGCCCCGGCGTCCATCAGCGCGCGCACCAGCCGGTCGCGCACGCGCGCGGTGGCGCGGGCCAGCTCGGCGCGGCTCTCCACCACGAAGCCGTCGGGATCGACCTGTCGGGCGCCGGGCGGGACGGCGGCGCGGAACGCCTCCAGCCCGCGCGCCGCGTCGGCCGGCGCCGCGGCGACCCAGGCGGCGAGCGGCCTCCCCCGCGGGTCTTCGAGGAAGAGCGGGGGAGGCGCCTCGACCAGCCGCTGGAGCGCGGGCCCCAGCGCCGGCGCCGCCGCGTCCACGGCGAGCACCGGCCCGCCGCCGGCCAGGCGCGGCCCCAGCGCCGCCCGGGCGTCGTCACCCTCCGCCGCGACGCACTCCACCTCGACGTCCAGGCCGGGGAAGCGCTCGGGCTCCAGCTCGGGCGCGCCGACCACCAGGACGCGGCCCGGCGCCGGCCGGAGCGACGCCAGGGCGTGCAGGGTGTGCCAGGCGAGCGGGCGCCCGGCCAGCGGGTGCAGGTACTTGGAGAGCCGCGAGCCCAGCCCGCCGGCGCCGGGCGCCGCCGGGGCGAACGCGACGGCCGTCCAGCCCCCCATCCCTCAGGCGCCGACCGCCCGCAGGCCGTCCCGCGCGATCCGGTTGTGCTCGTCGACGAAGATGAAGACGGGGCGGTAGCGCTCCATCTCCTCCTCGGCGTACTGGCCGTAGCTGATCACGATCACCCGGTCGCCCGGGTGGGCGAGCCGGGCGGCGGCGCCGTTCAGGCAGATCTCGCCGTTGCCGCGCACCCCCGGGATCACGTAGGTCTCGAAGCGCGCGCCGTTGTTCACGTTCACCACGTGCACCTGCTCGAACTCCAGCAGGTCGGCGGCCTCCATCAGCTCGGGGTCGATGGTGATGGACCCCACGTAGTTCAGATCCGCGCCGGTCACGGTGGCCCGGTGGATCTTCGACTTGCACATGGTGCGGTACATGAGTCGATCCTCTGGGCTCTCACACAGGTTCGTTCAGGGCAGGACCGCGTTGTCGATCAGCCGCGTCCCGCCGACCCTGGCCGCCACGGCGCACACGGCGCCGGGCACGGCCCGTACCACCGCCTCGAGCGTGCGGGGGTCCACCACCTCCGCGTACTCGGGCTCCACGCCCGGAACCGACATCCCGCTCCAGAGCGCGGCGGCGAGCGCCGCCGCGTCGGTCTCTCCCGCGGCGAAGAGGTCCCGCGCGCGCCGGAGCGAGCGCGAGAGCACCAGGGCGCGCTCCCGCTCGGGGGGCGAAAGGTACACGTTGCGCGAGCTCATCGCGAGGCCGTCCGCCTCGCGCACGATCGGCGCCACGTCGACCTCGAGCCCCATGTCGAGGTCGTCCACCATGCGGCGGATGAGGGCGGCCTGCTGCCAGTCCTTCTGCCCGAACACCGCCACGTCGGGCCGGAAGATCCCGAACAGCTTGGCCACCACGGTGAGCACGCCGCGGAAGTGCCCGGGCCGCGACGCGCCGCAGAGCCGCCCCGCGATCGCCTCGTCGGGGACGACGGTGACGCGCGGCTCGCCGCCCGAGTACATCTCGGCCGCGGAGGGGGTGAAGACCAGGTCCACGCCGCGCCGGGCGGCCAGCGCCAGGTCGCGCTCCAGGTCGCGCGGGTAGCGGGCCAGGTCTTCGCTGGGCCCGAACTGCAGCGGGTTGACGAAGATGGACATCGCCACCCGGTCCGCCCGCTCCCGCGCGCGGTCCACCAGCGACAGGTGCCCGGCGTGCAGGTACCCCATGGTGGGCACCAGCGCGACGGTGCCGCCCGCGGCCTTCACCCGGCCGACGGCGTCGCGCACCTCGGCCTTCGTGGAGACGACCCGCATCTCCCGCCCCGCGGACGCGGGCGACGCCGCGCCTGCAAACGTCGCGACGCTCATGCGAAGGTGTGCTCCGCGCCCGGGTACTCGCCGTCCTTGACGGCGCGCACGTACGCACCGACCCCCGCCGCGGCCGCCTCGCCCACCTCGGCGAAGCGGCGCAGGAACTTCGGGCGGAAGTCGACGTTCAGCCCCAGCATGTCGTGCAGCACCAGCACCTGCCCGTC
The DNA here is from genome assembly GCA_036389795.1 of Longimicrobium sp. Lineage (NCBI taxonomy): Bacteria > Pseudomonadati > Gemmatimonadota > Longimicrobiia > Longimicrobiales > Longimicrobiaceae > Longimicrobium > Longimicrobium sp. Next base: position 15,784 of record DASVWD010000153.1, on the reverse strand, counting down.
GCACCCCGCCCCCGCGCCGATGCCGATGGTGGGGATCGACAGCATCGCCGTGAGCTCTTCGGCGAGGGCGCCGGGGACGAGCTCCAGCACCACGGAGAAGGCGCCGGCCTCCTCCAGGCGCCGGCACTCCTCGACCAGCCGGGCGCGCGCGGCCTCCTCGCGGCCCTGGACCTTCACGCCCAGGACGTTCACCGACTGCGGGGTGTAGCCGACGTGCCCCATGACGGGGATGCCGACCTGCACCAGGGTGCGGACGGTCTCGGCGATGTCGGGGGAGCCGCCCTCGAGCTTGACGGCGGCGGCGCCGGTCTCCTGCAGGACGCGGCCCGCGTTGCGGACGGCCTCCTCGCGCGAGACCTGGTAGGTGAGGAAGGGGAGGTCGACGACGAGCAGGGCGCGCTCCACCCCGCGGCGGACGGCCCGCGCGTGGTGGATCATGTCGCCCAGGGTGACGGGCAGCGTGGTGTCGAGGCCGAGCACCACCTGCCCGAGGGAGTCTCCGACCAGCACGACGTCTACCCCCGCGCCGTCAACGAGCTTGGCGAAGAGGTAGTCGTATGCGGTCAGCGCGGCGATCTTCTCTCCACGCCGCTTCATCTCCCGGAGGTCGGACACACCGACCCTCCGGACGCCATTCCCGCGCTCTGTGGACATTTTCCCGTTTCTCCGGGCCCGGCCTTCCAGGCGCCGCCGGGCCGCACACAATGTCCGTGTCAGCGGGTTGACGTGCCGGTAACGTAACCAGACTTTGCAGGCGTGTCAAACGCCGTCCGCTACGACCCGCCCCTCGTCCGCGCGCTGGCCGCCGAGCTGCACGCGCGCCTGGCCGGCCGCCTCGCGCACCCCTCGCCCGTCTTCGACCGCGACCTCTCCGCGACGCTCTTCCTGGACCGGGGGGAGTGCCTGCGGTTCGACCTGCACCCGGCGCGGGGGTGGATCCGGGTGCTGAGTGCGAAAGTGCGAGAGTGCGAGAGTGCGAAAGTGCCTCCCGGGGAGATGACGGCGCGGATCGTCCGGGTGGGCGCGCCGCCCGACGAGCGGATGCTGCGCGTCGACCTGCACGAGGGGGGGCGCTTCCGCGGGGGGACGCGCTCGCTGGTCGTCGAGCTGCACACCAACCAGTGGAACGCGCTGCTGGTGGACGGCGACGACCGGCGCATCGTTTCCGTCCTGCGCGCGCGCGAGGCGGGCGGGCGCGTGCTGCGCACCGGCGAGGTCTACCGCCCGCCGGAGCCGCAGCGGCGCTTCGGCGCGCAGGGGCACGCGCGCGAGGTGGCGCGCGACGAGTGGATGGCGCGCCTGGGACCGCTCCCCCCGGCCGAGCGGCGCGGCGAGCTGCTGCGGGGCTTCGCGGGGACGAGCCCCGTCAACGCCGCCGCCCTGCTGGGGGACGCGGCGGCGTCGGACGACCGCGAGGCGCTGGAGCGGGCGTTCGCGCGCTGGTGGGCGCTGGCGTCGGGGACGGACGCGGAGCCGGTGCTGCTGGAAGCGAAGGGCGGGCCGCAGCCGTATCCCGCGCCGCTGGAGGGGATTCCGTCCCGCTGCTTCCCTTCCCTGCTGGCGGCGATGGATGCGGTCGCGGAAGCCGGGGAGGAGGACGCGGCGGCGCGGGACCGCACGGGGCTGCTGGAGCGGGCGCGCAGGCGGCTGGAGGGGGCGCGGCGCCGGGTGGAGCGGCTGCACGCGGAGCGCGCCGGCGTGGGCGAGGCGGAGCGGCTGCGCGCGCGCGGCGACCTGCTCCTGGCGCACCTGCACCTGGTGCCGGCGGGCGCGGCCGTCGTCACGCTCCCCGGCTTCGACGGCGGCGAGGTGGAGGTGCCGCTCGACCCGGCGCTGCGCCCGCACGAGAACGCGGAGCGCTGGTATGAGGAGGCGCGCCGCCGCGCCCGCGCCGAGGAGCGCCTGCCGGGGCTGATCGAGCGCGCGGAGGCCGAGGCGGCGCGCTGGGACGGGGCGGTGCGCGCGCTGGAGGCGGGCGAGGCGCCGCAGTGGGTGGAGGCGGCGCTCGGGCGGGCGGAGGCGCGCGAGCCGCGGGCGCAGGCGGCGCCGGAAGCGCGGAAGCCGTTCCGCGTCTACCGCACCTCGGGCGGGCTGGAGGTGCGCGTGGGGCGCACCTCGAAGGACAACGACCGGCTCACCTTCGGCCACGCGGCGCCCGGCGACGTGTGGCTGCACGCGCGCTCCGTGCCGGGCTCGCACGTGGTGCTGCGCTGGGCGGGCGAGGGCGCGCCGCCCGCGCGCGACCTGGAGGAGGCGGCGGTGCTGGCGGCGCTGCACAGCAAGGCGCGCTCGTCGGGCACCGTGGCCGTGGACTGGACGCGCCGCAGGTACGTTCGCAAGCCCCGCGGCGCCCCGCCCGGCCGCGTCACCCTCCTCCAGGCGAAGACGGTCTTCGTCGAGCCGGACCCCGCCATCGAGGAGCGGCTGCGGGAGACTTGAGCCGGCGCGGCTTTCGCACACAGATTCAGGCTGCGCACGACCGGACCTTCAGCGCGGACGAACGCAGATGGCGAGCACGGCTGAGCGAAAGGACACGCACGACCCGCCGCGGTACGGCGACTACCCGGAGCTGTTCTGGGACATGAAGCCGGAGGAGCCGATCCTGGCCGATCACCCCATGATCGTCGCCCGTCTCCTGCGGGAAGGAAGTCTGAAGGCCATCTTCGACCTCGTCCCGTTCGACGTGCTGGAACGTCAACTTCCCGAACTGGTCATTCCCGAGCACACGCGCCTGTTCTGGAGCCGTGTTCTGGAGTTCCGGCGCGCGGAAAAGTCCCGGCGAGCCGCCCGTGCTTAGGCACGATCCTGAAGTTATCGGTGAGTTGCACGTTCAGGTGTTGCGAGCGGTTGCGCGCGCCAATGATGCGACGGAGGTGCCGGATCTTCGGCTGGACGGCGGTACGGCGCTCGCGGCCTTCTATCTGAGCCATCGCCAGTCGGAGGATCTGGACGTCTTCGGAGGACTGACGCTGAACGCGCGAGCGCTCGGTGAGCGGGTGCGAGACGAGCTCGCGCGTGAGGGGGTGGACTTTGAGGTTGCCGGGCCACAGACGGCGGGTTTCGCTCGTTTCATCGCCCGCGAGCGTGACGGCGGCGAAGCGACTGGAGTGCGGGTGGACTTCGCTGCTACCTCACCATTCCTGCTCGAATCGATTGAGCCTACCGAGGAGGGGATTGGAATCGCGTCTTTCCGTGACGTCTGCGCGGGGAAGCTGCACGCGCTCTGCGACCGGTTCGAGGCACGCGATTACGTGGATCTGCACGCGATCCTGCACCGCCCCGCCGGTAATGAGCCAGTCGACGAAACCCTCCTGCGTACCCGGTTCCGCACTCTGCTCGACGACCTGATCCTGATCGATCCCGGAATCGACGCCCGGTACGTCGGCCAGGGATTCGCTCGTGCGATGGACAAGCCCCTCCTTTCACTCTTCCCGCTTCGTCTGCTCAAACCACTCACGGACGCCGAGATCCAGGCAACACTGCGTCTGTGCTTCGACGAGTGCGCTCGGATCGTCAGCAAACTTTCTCCAGAATGACGCCGCCGCCCGGTCCCCGGCCGCGAGCCGGGCGCCTGACGCGCGCGTCAGGTCCCGCCGCGCAGCGCCTCGGTCGGGCTGACGGCGGTCGCGCGGCGGGCCGGCAGCAGCGACGCCAGCGCGGCCACGGCGCCGAGCAGCGCGCCGACCGCGAGCAGCGTCGCGACGTCCACCGCCGGCACGCCGACCAGCAGCGAGCGGATGCCGCGCGCCAGCGCCACCGACCCGGCGGCGCCGAGCGCGACCCCGGCCAGCGCGAGCCGCGCCCCGTCGCGCATCACGAGCGCGAGGACGGCCCCCTTCTCCGCGCCGAGCGCCATCCGCACGCCGATCTCGAAGGTGCGCTCGGAGACGGCGTAGCTGATCACCCCGTAGATCCCGATCCCCGCCAGCACCATCGCGAGCGCCGCGAACCCCGCGATCAGCCCCGTGGTGAAGCGCCGGTCCGCCGTCGCCGTGCCGACGACGGCCTCGAGCGTGCGCACGCTCGAGACGGGCACCATCGGGTCCAGCGCCCGCACCGCGGCGCGCACCGGGTTCGCCACGCGCGCCGGGTCGCCGCTCGTGCGCACCACCAGCGACATGGTCCGCGGCACGAAGTAGCTGCTCGTGGCCGCCTGGGCGTGCGGGAAGTACATCGTGGGCTCCGGCTCGTCGGTGAACCCGCGCGCGCGGATGTCGCTCACCACGCCCACCACGGCGACCCACGCCGAGTCGAGGCCCCCCAGCCGGAAGCGCCGCCCCAGCGGGTCCTCGCCCGGCCAGTAGCGGCGCGCGAACGACCGGCTGACCACGGCCACCGGCGGCGCCCCCGCGCGGTCGTGCTCCGTGAAGTCGCGCCCCGCCGCGACGGGCATCCCCATGGCGGCGAAGTACCCCGGGGTGACCTCCTGCGGCACGGCCACGGGCCCCTGCGCCGGGGGGAACGTCTTCCCCTCCACGCGGATGTCCCACAGCCCGCCGGCGTCCACCACCGGGAGCCAGCGCGCCGCGCCCGCCGCCCGCACGCCCGGGACCGCGCGCACGCGCTCGAGCACCTGGGAGTAGAAGAGCTGCGTCCGCGCGTCGTCGTACCGGCTGGCGTCCAGCGACACCTTCGCGGTGAGCGCGCCGCCCGGGGTGAACCCCACGTCGGAGTCGTGCAGGTGCACCAGGCTGCGCACCAGCATCCCCGCCCCGCTCAGGAGGACCATCGCGAGCGCCACCTCCGCCACCACCAGGACCTGCCGCGCGCGGCCGGAGCGCGCCTGCTGCGCGCTCCCCTTCCCCGCCGCCCGGAGCGAGTCGGCGGGCTCCTCGCCCGCGGCCCTGAGCGCCGGCACCACCCCGAACAGCAGCGCCGCCAGGAGCGATACGGCGAGGGCGAACGCGACGACGATCCAGTCGACGCGGACCTCGTCGAGCCGCGGGAGCGACGCCGGCGCGAGCGCCACCAGCACGCGGCTGCCGCCCCAGGCGAGCGCCAGCCCGGCGGCCCCGCCGGCGAGCGCGAACACGCCGCACTCCGTGAGGAGCTGCGTCGCCAGCCGCCGCCGCGACGCGCCGAGCGCCAGCCGCACGGCCAGCTCGCGCCGCCGCCCCTCGCCGCGCGCGAGCAGCAGGTTGGCCACGTTGGCGCAGACGATGAGGAGCACGAACCCCACCGCCCCCATGAGCGCGACCAGGTACGGCCGCGCCGGCCCCACCAGCTGGTCGCGCACGGCCACGATCTTCGGGGCGAGCGGCGTGGCCGGGTCGAAGTTGTCCGGGTGCTCGCGCATGATCCGCCGCGCGATCCCCGCCGCCTCGGCCCGCGCCCGGGCGACGCTGGCGCCGGGGCGGATGCGCCCCACCAGCGACAGGTAGTGGTTCGCCCAGCCGTCGAGGCTGTCGGCCGTGAGCTGCCCGAACGGCGTGCACGCGCGCTGGGAGCAGATCGGGAGCCAGAGCTGCGTCTCGCGCGACGGGTAGTCGAAGCGCTCCGGCATGACGCCGACGACTGTGCGCGGGAGCCCGTTGAGGGTGAGCGTCTGCCCGACGATGCCCGCGCGGCCGCCGAAGCGCCGCTGCCAGAGCTCGTGGCTCAGGACGACCACGGCCGCGGGGCGCACGGCGTCCTCGCCGGGCGCGAAGGTCCGGCCGAGCGCGGGCGCCACTCCCAGCGTGGCGAAGAAGTCGGGCGTCACCTGCGCCGTCGCGATGCGCTCGGGATCTTCCGCCGTGGCCAGGGTGCCCTCGCCCGTGGTGAACGCCGCGAGCGACGCGAACGAGCGCAGGTAGCTCCGGTACTCGGCGTACTGCGGCTCGGAGACGAGCCACTGCGGCGGCTCGTGGCCGAACGACACCAGCCGGTCCGCCCGCGGGTACGGCAGGGGGCGGAGGAGGACGGCGTTGATCACGCTGAAGATCGCGGCGTTGGCGCCGACGCCGAGCGCGATGGTGAGGATGACGACGGCCGCGAATGCGGGGCGGCGCGCGATGCCGCGCAGGGCGTAGCGGACGTCGGGGCCGATCGAGTGCATCTGCTCCGCCAGGGCCGAGGTGACGTGGTCGGCGACGATGCGGGCCCAGCGGGGGCGCCGCTCGCGGACGCGCTGCTCGTGGAAGGCGCGGATCTCCCGCCCGAAGCGGGCGCGGAACTCCTCCGGGTAGAGCCGGAGGAGGAGGTCGATGAGCTTCATGGGCCCGCCGGCGCCAGGATGCCGCGCGCCTCCGCCAGCCGCACCAGCTCGCGCAGCCGCTGCATCTCGGCCGCGAGGACGCGCCTGCCCATGGGGGTGAGGCGGTAGTAGATGCGCCGCTCGTCGGTCTCCCCGGGCGGCGCGGGGGCTTCGGCCACCAGGCCGTCGTCCGCGAGGCTCCTGATGTGCCGGTACAGGTGCCCGGCCTCGATCTCGATCTGCCCGCCGGTCTGTTCGAGGATGTCCTGGCGGATGCCGTAGCCGTGCCTGTCGCCGCCGGACAGGACGGTGAGGATCATCAGCTCGGCGGGCTTGAGGGGCAGGAACGCTCGCGCGTCGCGCACGGTGACCTTTCGTCTATAGTCAAAAATACTATAGTCGTTTGACAATCATCCGCGCAAGGGGAATCGTGGCGCGGGACGCGGGCCGGCGGATCGGCACCGTCAGCGGGGGGATTACTTCTGGATCCGATTTTACTGCGGAAGGGCCTCACACGGAGTTAACGGAGTCAACGGAGAAACCCCTTTGCCGTTCCTCCGTTAACTCCGTTGACTCCGTGTGATATCGGCCGCGTCTCCTCGGTGCTGGCCGCGAAGGAGACGTGCGTGATGAGCCGCACCAGGTATGAGACATTCAGTTGCGGATCTCGATCCCGAACGATCCTCTGCACAATGGCATGACGTCAGGCCCCGGGGCGACCCCGCACCATGGGCTCGTTCTCTGCGACCAGCACCGGGCTCAATTCAGTTTCCGGCGGATGGCTTCGGCCGCGACGTCGAGGGCGGCGCGGGCGGGGAACTCGCGGTCGCGCGGGCCGAAGCGCAGGACGAACGCGTCGCCGCGCCAGCGCGGGATGACGTGCAGGTGGGAATGGAAGACCTCCTGCCCGGCCGCCTCGCCGTCGGCCAGGAACAGGTTGACGCCCTCGCAGCGCAGGCCGCTCGCGGGGAGCGCGGCCGCCACGCGCCGGGCGATCCGCATCATCTCCCCCGCGGTCTCCGGCGGCACGTCCGTTAGGGAGACGGCGTGCTCGACCGGGATCACCAGCACGTGGCCGGGATTGACGGGCTGGATGTCCATGAGCGCCACGCACCGCTCGCCGCGGTGGACCCAGCTCACGGGCAGCTCGCCCGCGAGGATGCGGCAGAAGACGCAGTCGGACATCAGCGCACGAAGAGCTGCGTGTAGTAGAAGGCGCCGTCCGGGCCGCGCGCCACGCCGACGCCGGTGAGCGCGTAGTCGCCCTCGAGGTTGCGGCGGTGCTTGCGGCTGCCCACCAGGCCCTTGACCGCCATCACCGGCGACGCGCCGCGCTCGAAGACGTTCATGGCCACGTTCTCGGAGATCCGCTCCGCCGGCCGCAGGGCGCGCACGGCGCGCGCCCGCCCCATGAAGCCGCGGTGGCCGAACGGCGCCTTCCCCCGCGCCATCTGCAGGCTGTGCCGCCGCGCGATCTCCGCCAGCACGGGGTCGTACACCAGCGGCGGGAGGCGGCGCGCGGCGCGGTGCCGGTTCACCAGCTCGAACATCCGGTGCTCGAGGTCCGCGTAGCGGTCGCGCCGCACGAACGGCACGCACCCCCCGAGCGCGCAGACCGCCAGCGCGAGCAGCAGGCGCGCGGGCGGTCGCAGGCGGTTGGGGCGCGGCGGAGTCATCGCCGGCCGCTCACGTCATCGCGTGGAGGCGGGCGATGTAGGAGTTGAGGCGGCCCGAGACCTCGCCCAGGGCGGCCGCCGCGCGCTCGATCTCCTCCAGCGTCTCGGCCTGGGCGCGCGCGGCCTCGGCCACCAGCCCCGCCTCCTCGCCGTTCTGCTCGGCGATCAGCGAGACGGCGGCGATCTCGTCGCGCACGGCGGCCAGGCGCGCCTCCTGCTCGCCCGCGCGCTCGGCCATGCGCCCGGTGAGCTCGGCCGACTCGGCCGCCGCGGCCACGATGCGGTCCACCGACTCCAGCGCCGTGCGCGAGAGGTCGCCCACGCCCGCCACGCGGCTGGCCCCCTGCTCCATCCGCCCCACCACGGCCGACATCTGCGCCCGCACCGCGTCCACCATCTCCCGCGCCTCGAGCGCCGCCCGCGCGCTGCTGTCGGCCAGCTTGCGCACCTCGTCGGCCACCACCGCGAAGCCGCGGCCGTGCTCGCCCGCGCGCGCCGCCTCGATCGCCGCGTTCAGCGCCAGCAGGTTGGTCTGGTCGGCGATCTCGTGGATGCTGGCCACCACCTCGGAGATGCGGTCCGACGACGCGGCCGCCTCGGCCAGGTCGCGCGCCTCCTCGTCCACGAAGTCGCGCAGCGCCACCAGCCGCTCGATCGCCTCGCGCATCGCCGCGCGGTTCTCGGCCGCCAGGCGCCCCGCGTCGCGGCTGGAGCCGGCCGAGCGCGCCGCGTCGGCCGCGGTCTCGGCGGCCGACGCGGCCAGGGCGGCGGTGGCCTCCAGCCCGCGCGCGGTGCGGCGCCCCTGGTCCTCGATCCGCTCGCCGATCTGCGCCGAGTGCGCCGCCACCCCCTGGCCGCTCGCCCGCAGCTCGGAGAGGCGCGCGCCCAGCTCGCGCAGCTCCTCCTCCATCTCCCGCGCGCTCACCGTCATCGGCCGCACCAGCGCGTCCAGCTGCAGCGCCAGCGCCACCTGCCGGGCGAAGCGCTCGATCAGCCGCACCTCGTTCGGCCCGTACGTCCGGGGCCGGTGGTGGGCGATCTCCAGCACCCCCAGCGGGAGCCGGCCGTAGCGCAGGGGCTGCAGCACCAGCGAGCGCACCCCCTCGCCCACGCCGCCCACGCGCGGGTCGCGCCGGGCGTCCGGCACCAGCGTGGCCTCCTCGGCCCCGGCCGCCCGGGCGCGCAGCCCGTCCACGCCGGGGAGCGCGCCGGGGCCCGAGGGCGGGTAGATGGAGACCAGGCGCTCGGGCGGGCCGGCGTAGATGTGCAGCCAGCTCCACTCCACCAGCCGCGCAGCCAGCTGCTCGATCTGGCGGAGCGACTCGCCCAGCGGCATCCCGGCGGCGATCACCGCCTCCATCGCCACCACCTTGCGCAGCTCCTCCGAGGCGATCGCCTCCATCACCAGCGCCCGCGCCAGGAGCCCCGCCGCCACCACGAACGCCGCGATGAACGGCCACCCGGGCCCGCCGCCGTAGAAGTGGAACGCCGCCGCCAGCGCCAGCGCCCCCACGATCCCCAGCGCGGCCGAGACCACCTCGTAGCGGAAGATGATCATCCACTCCGCCGGGGTCAGCTTGCCGCGGTACGCCAGCGAGAAGTAGAAGAGCCCGCGCGAGAAGACGAACCAGGCCAGGAAGAAGGCCACCAGCGCGGGGATCCCCTCGGCCGAGAGCGCCGGCGCCGGGCCGCCCCACCCGGCCGCCTCGGGGAGCGCGGTGAGGTGCGCCACCAGCGCGTAGACCCCCGCCGCCCCGGTGGCCGCGAGCGCCTCGCGCCCCGCGTTCACCCCGGCGGGGAAGGCGTCCTTGCGCCGCGCCAGGTCGCCCAGCAGCGTGCCGAGCCCGGCCGCGAGCACGGCCGCGGTGGGCTCGCCGAGGAGCGTGAGCACCCCGACGGGGACCACCGTCATGGTGACGTACGAGAACTTGGAGAGCTGGACGGCCCCGTAGCGCAGCGCCGCCACGGCGAGGATGCCGACGGCCGCGGCCAGGTGCCCGGCCGCCGACGGCGGGGCCCAGAGCCAGGCGGCGCCCAGCACCAGCAGGCCGCCGTAGAGGAGCGCCCGCGCGTAGACGCGCAGCACCGCCACCAGCACCCGCGAAGCGGAAGGGGAGATCGAAGTCGACACGACGGCCGGCGGGGAAGGACGATCCAGCAAGAGGAAGAACGATGTCAGTCGGCCGCGGCGCGGGCGGTGGCGCGGCGCAGGCTCCGGACGAAGGCGCGGGCGCCCTCCAGCCCCTCCCGCGCCAGGCGGTCCACCAGCGCGCTCCCCACCACCACCCCGTCGGCCAGGCGCGCCACCTCGGCCGCCTGCTCCGGGGTGGAGACGCCGAAGCCCACGGCCACGGGGACGCCGGTCGCCGCGCGCACCGCGGCCACCTCGCGCGCGAGCCCCGCCGCCAGCTCCTCGCGCGCGCCGGTGACCCCCGTGCGCGAGACGTAGTAGAGGAAGCCGCGCGCCGCCCGGGCGATCTCGCGCACCCGCTCGGGCTTCGTGGTGGGCGCGACCAGCCGGATCAGGTCGAGCGGCGACTCGCCGAAGCGGCGCTCCAGCTCCGGGTCGGCGCCCACGGGGAGGTCGGTGAGCAGCACCCCGTCGGCCCCGGCGCGCGCGGCGTCGTCCAGGAAGCGGTCCACCCCGTGGCGCAGCACGGGGTTCAGGTAGGTGAAGAGCACCACCGGGGTGTCGTGCTCCCGCCGGAAGTCCGCCAGCACGTCGAGCGCCCAGCGCAGGTCGACGCCCTGCGCGATCGCCTCGAACGACGAGCGCTGGATGGTGGGCCCGTCCGCCAGCGGGTCGCTGAAGGGCACGCCCAGCTCGATCACGTCCGCGCCCTCCTCGGCCAGCATGGAGAGGACGGCGGGGAAGACCTCGGGAGACGGGTGTCCGGCGGTGACGTACGGGACCAGGGCGGCGCGCCCCTCGGCGGCGGCCGCCGCGAAGGCCCGCGCCAGGGCGGCGGCGCGCTCAGACGAAGTAGTCGCCGACATTGATCCCGTAGCGCTCCGGGTCGGTGGTCTTGATGATGGCGTGGCGCGGCTTCCCCGTCGCCGGGTCGATCTCGGCGAGCTCGACGGTGCGCGGCGGCGAGAGCGGGATCCCCATCGAGTCGTAGATCACCTTCACCGTGGGCTGGTGCAGCTGCTCGGGGTTGGGGTTGGGCGCCACGACCACCGCCAGCTCGAACGAGTCCAGGATCACCACGCTCCCCACGGGATAGATCCCCGTCATGCTGATGAACGCCTTCACCACCAGCGGGTCGAAGCCGCGCTGCGGGTTGTCGCGCATCTCGCGCAGCACCCGGTCGGGCGTCCAGGGCTGCGCCTGGTAGCTGCGCTTGGTGGTGGCCGCGTCGAAGCCGTCGGCCACCGCCACGATCCGCCCGAAGAGGGTGGTCTCGCGCGGGCGCACCGAGCGCGGGTACCCCGTCTGGTCCACCTTCATGTGGTGCTCGTAGGCGATCAGCATCGCCCTCAAAGGGAGCTCGGCCAGGCCGCGCATCTCGAAGAGCGAGAGCAGCCCCTCGGCGGGGTGCTCCTGCAGCACCGCGAACTCCTCCGGGGTGAGCGGGCCCGTCTTGTTGATCAGCTCCCAGGGCATGCGCACCTTGCCGACGTCGTGCAGCAGCGCCCCCAGCCCCAGCTCGTACAGCTGGTGCTTGTCGAAGCCCAGCTTCTTCCCCAGCGCCACCGAGAAGATGCACACGTTCACCGAGTGGGTGAAGGTGTACTCGTCGTAGTCGCGCAGCGTGGTGAGCCCCACGATCGAGGTCTCGTTGGTGAGCACCTGGTCCACGATCGACTGCACGGCGCGCTTCACCGGCCGCAGGCTCACCCCCTTGCCCATCCTCAGGCCCGTCATCGCCTCGCGCGCCACCGCCACCGTCTGCGCGTAGGTGCGCCGGGCCAGCTGGCGGGCGTCGTCGTCCCTGCTGTCGAGCTCGCTGTCGCGGTCGGCGCCCACCGACAGGTGCAGCACGGCCGTCCTCCCCAGCCGGTCGAAGAAGCCGCCGAAGGGGTCCTCGGGGTCGGGCTCGGCGTTCACCAGCGAGAGGAGCGCCGTCCACTCCACCGTCTCCACCCCGCGGAACACCTCCACCTGGCCGATGCGGTGGCGCGAGAGGGCGCGCCCCACCGAGCCGAAGGTGGCGTAGCTCGCCAGGTCGATGCGCAGCCGCACGTCGTTGACGAAGAAGAAGTCGCCCACGAAGCGCACCACGATCTCCTCCTCGGTCTCCAGCAGCGCCCGCGCCGCCTGGTCCAGCTCGGCCAGGGCGTTGCCCACCGCCTGGTTCTCCAGCGGGTAGAGCTGCAGCGCCCGGAGCGCCGCGGCCAGCGCGAAGAGGAGCTCGCGCCCCTTGCGCTGCAGCCCCCGGTCGTCGCCGGAGGAAAGCGGCACCGCGCCCGGGCGCGGTGCCTCGGCCGCCTGGGGGAGGGTGGCGTCGACGCTCATTGGCGCACCGCCTTGAGCGCGCGCCCCACGGCGCTCCTCACCACGGGGTCGGGGTCCGCCGCGGCGGCGTTCAAGGCCTTCTCCGCCGCGGGGTGGGGGATCCTGCCCAGCCCCAGCGCCGCGCACGCCCGCATCTCGGCACTTTCGCGCCGGCCGAGCCAGCTCTTGCCGTTCAGCGTGCGCTCCAGGAGCGGCACCCCCTCGGCCCCGGCGAGCGCGCCGTACGCCTCGAAGAAGGCGATCCGCTCGGAGAGCTCCGCCTCGCGCAGCCGCTTGGAGTCGAGCGCCGCCTCCAGCTTCGCCTTCGCGGGCGCGTAGCGCAGCGCGGCGAGCGCCCGCGCCGCGCCCACGCGCACCTCGCGCTCGGCGTCGTCCAGCGCCGCCTCCAGCGCCCCGGCCGCGTTGGGCGAGCGCAGCTCCGCCAGCGCCTCCACCGCGGTGAGCCGGAGCGCCGGCTCGGGGCGCTGCAGCAGCCGCGCGATGTCCGCCGCCGCGCCCGCGACGCGCAGCCGCCCCAGGATGCGCGCGGCACCGCCGGCCACCGCCGGGTCGGCGTCGCGCGCCAGGGCGGCGGCGTGCTCGCGGGCGGCGTCGGCCAGGCGCTCGGCGGCGGCCAGCACGGTGCGGCGCACGGCCGGCGAGGCGCTGGTCTCCCCCGCCTTCAGCAGCGGCGCCAGCGCGTCGGGGGGGAAGTACGTCAGTAGCGCCCCCAGCGACTGCTCGGAGATGAGCGGGCCCGCCTGCTCCACCGTGCGCACCAGCTCCTCCACCGTCTCGGGGCGGGCCAGCTGCTCGAAGAGCGTGCGTAAGCTGCGCATCACCGGCGCCGGCATGCGGCGGCCGCCGGTGGCGATCTGCACCAGCTCGCCCAGCACGCGCGCCGCCAGGTCCAGCTTCCCCGCGCCCAGGAGCGTCGGCAGCACGTCGGAGAGGATCCCCACCGCCTGCTCCTGCCTGAGCGGCGCGCCGTCCTCCAGCCGGTCGAAGAGCGCGTCCAGCACCCCCGTCCACAGGTCGCGCCGCATCTCGCGCTGCAGCTCGTCCTCCAGCCGCCTGAGCTCCGCCGCGTCCAGGAAGTAGAGCGCCCCCTGGAAGTCGTCGGGCGACACCGTGGCGACGGCGGCCGCCTCCACCTCCTCGCGCACCTGGATCGGGCCCGGCGCCTCCTCCGACTTCGCCGGGAGCACGGCGCCCTCGGCCAGCGGCTCCACGTAGCGGTAGCGGAAGTGGCTCCAGTCGTGGTCCCAGAACAGCGTCAGCAGGTCTTCCTGCTCCTCGCCGCGCGCCCTGTGCACCCGCACCAGCAGGTCGATCAGGACCCCCAGCTCCTCGTCCTCGAAGCCGCGGTAGAGCGAGATCTCGCGCACGCCGTCGCGGTAGAGGAGGAAGGCCAGGCTGTCGCGGTCCTCGCCGTGGTAGACGGGGAGCCCCTCCCAGAGCAGCTCGCGCTCCTCGACGGCGAGGGTGACGGAGGGCTTCTTCCGCCAGAGCGCGCGCATGCCCTGCGTGAGCTGCTCCAGGAAGCGGTCGAGGGCGGGGCTGCTCCCCTCGTAGAGGAGGTGCGTGCGCAGCGCCTTGGCCAGCCCGCGCGCGACCTCCTGCACCTCCACGCGCAGCTCCTCGCCCGCGGCGGGCGCGCCGGGGGCGGAGGGTGGGTCCAGCAGCGGATGGAGTGTGGAGTCGGTCATGTGGCGGAGGGACGGTACCGGCGGAGGGACGCCAAGGATGTTAACGCCTAAGCGCCGCCCCGACAATGCTTTTCTGTGCCGCGGCGGCCGCCGGGCGTCCAAAACTCACCCTCTGCTACGGCAAGGCGTCTCAGTGCCATTCGCAGCGGGGCGAAAAGGGTCTACACTTTCGATCCCCGACGCTGTCATCCTGAAGGAGCCGCCGCGCAGAACCTCTTCGAACGCGGATGCCTGGCGGCGACTGAAGGATCTGCGGGTCGGGTCCGAGCGTGAGCCCGGCAGACGCGCGAGTCCCCGCCCGCAGATCCTTCGGGCGCACAAGCTCTTGCGCAGACGCGGCTTCGGTGCGTGCGCCCTCAGGATGACAGCGTTGTGGTCGTGCGGGCCCCCTCTCAGACCCCCATCGCGGCCACCTGGGCCACGTCCTTGTCGCCGCGGCCGCTCAGGCAGACCACGACGGGGCCGGCGTCCTTCCAGCGCGCCCCCTCGCGCAGCAGGAAGGCGATGGCGTGCGCCGACTCGAGCGCGGGGATGATCCCCTCCAGCCGCGCCAACCGGGCGAAGGCGTCCAGCGCCTCCGCGTCGGTGACCGAGGTGTAGCGGGCGCGGCCGCTGTCCTTCAGGAACGAGTGCTCCGGCCCCACGCCCGGGTAGTCGAGCCCCGCCGAGACCGAGTGCGCCGGCGCCACCTGCCCGTGCTCGTCCTGGAGGAGGTAGCTGAGGCAGCCGTGCAGCACCCCGGGCCGCCCGTGCGTGAGCGTGGCCGCGTGGTGCCCCGTCTCCACCCCCTCCCCCGCCGCCTCCACGCCGACCAGCTCGACGCCGCGGTCCTCGACGAAGGGGTGGAACATCCCGATCGCGTTCGACCCGCCGCCCACGCAGGCGACCACCGCGGCGGGAAGGCGCCCCTCGACGGCCAGGACCTGCTCGCGCGCCTCGCGGCCGATCACCGACTGGAAGTCGCGCACCATGCGCGGGTAGGGGTCGGGGCCGACGACGGAGCCGATGATGTAGTGCGTGTCGGCCACGTTGGTCACCCAGTCGCGGATCGCCTCGTTGGTGGCGTCCTTGAGGGTGCGCGTGCCGCTGGAGACCGGGCGCACCTCCGCGCCCAGCAGGTTCATGCGGTAGACGTTGAGCGCCTGGCGCCGCACGTCCTCCTCGCCCATGTAGACGATGCAGTCCAGCCCGAAGAGCGCGCACGCCGTGGCCGTGGCCACCCCGTGCTGCCCGGCGCCCGTCTCGGCGATGATGCGGCGCTTGCCCATCTTGCGCGCCAGCAGCACCTGGCCGAGCGAGTTGTTGATCTTGTGCGCGCCGGTGTGGTTCAGGTCCTCGCGCTTGAGGTACACCGTGATCCCGCCGCACGCCTCGCCCAGCCGCGCGGCGCGGTAGAGCGGCGTGGGGCGCCCCACGAAGTCGCGCCAGAGGGCGTCCAGCTCCTCCCAGAACGCCGGATCGGCCGAGGCCTCCGCGTACAGCTCCGTCAGCTCGTCCAGAGCCGCGATCAGCGTCTCGGGGACGAAGCGCCCCCCGTACTCGCCGAAGCGCCCCGTGCGCACCTCCGGCGCCGCGTCCACCGTCCCCGCGAAAGACGTCACAACGACTACCTCGTCGATTGAAATGCTCGAACAGCAACTACGGATTCGGGCGTGTCCCTCCGCTGCGCTCCGGGCCGGGCTGCGCGCGCGGTAGGGCACGATACGACCGTGCCCAACCGCGCCGGGCCACCGCCGCGACGATACCCCGTGTCGCGGCGGCGTCCCGGCCCTCCGGGCGCGCATCC
>DASVWD010000152.1 GCA_036389795.1 Longimicrobium sp. | reverse complement strand
GCGTGAGGGATGCGCGCCCGACAGGGCCGGGACCGTGGCGGCCGGGCAGTTTCGGCCGACGCGGGCCCGGCGCCGTTGGGCACAGCGGTATCGTGCCCTACGGCGCGCGCAGCCCGGCCCGGAGCGCAGCGGAGGGACACGCCCGGAACGGCGGTGCGAGGTGCGAGGTGCGAGGTGCGAAGTGCTCGAGCGTGTCGGGTGAAGTCCGGCCGGGCACCGGGCTTGCGAACGCGCCGGGGGCGTCGCCGTGCGCCCGAACCGATCCCGCGAGAGATAGATGCCCCACGCGAACACCCTGGACCTGCCGATCGACGAGCTGAGCGCCCGGCTGGAGGCGGAGCGCATCGAGCGCGACGTGCCGCTGGCGCCGTACACCACTTTCAAGATCGGCGGCCCGGCGGACCTGCTCTACCGCGCCCGCACCCCCGGCGAGCTGGCCGGCGCGGTGCTGGCCGCGCGCGAGCTGGACGTGCCGTTCTTCCTGCTGGGCGTGGGGGCGAACATCCTGGTGGGCGACGGGGGCTTCCGCGGGCTGGTGATCCGCAACGAGGCGGAGGGGATCGAAGTTTTGGACGGCACCCGCGTGCGCGCGGGCTCGGGGGCGAAGGTGTTCCCGGACCTGATCCAGGCCACGGTGTCGCGCGGCTTGGGCGGGCTGCACCACTACGTGGGGATCCCCAGCACGGTGGGCGGGGCGATCTGGCAGAACCTGCACTTCCTGTCGCCGCCGCCCGAGCGCGAGCGGACGATGTTCGTGGAGGAGGTGGTGGAGGGCGCCACCATCCTGAGCGAGGAGGGCGAGGTGCGGGAGGTGGACCGCGCGTACTTCCGCTTCGGCTACGACTACAGCGTGCTGCACGACCGCCGCGACGTGGTGCTGGACGTGACCTTCCGCCTGGAGCCGCGCCCCGAGGAGGAGCTGCGCGAGGTGATCCGCGAGAACCTCAAGTGGCGCGACGACAAGCACCCCGACCTGTGGCTCTACCCGAGCGCCGGCTCGATCTTCCAGAAGCTGGAGGGGATCGGCGCCGGCCGTCTGATCGACCAGTGTGGGCTGAAGGGCTACGTCCATCCCAGCGGCCGCGCCCAGATCTTCCACAAGCACGCCAACATCATCGTGAACATCGGCGGCGCCAGGGCCGCCGACATTCGAGCGCTGATCGCCCTCGCGCAGGAGACGGTCAAACGGGAGCTCGGCCACGAGCTGAAGCCGGAGATCGGGTTCATCGGGGAGTTTTGAGGCTCCCGGCGGGTCTGTCTCGGGCGGCTGAAGCCGCGGCAACAACTGCAGGAAGCCTCCTGCGGAGGCTGCACGCGAGGTCCCGCTCCGTTCAGGGGGCATCGGCGCGGGTGCGGGCAGGGGCGAGGCTTCGGCCGGGGGAGCGAAGTTCAACGCACGCACTCACTTCCGCACTCACGCACTACAAAGCGAAGCGCCGCTCCGGGAACCCGGGCGGCGCTTTCGATTTGGCGTGGTGTGAGGGGGAAGCCGTCAGGCCGGGACGCCGACGCGCTGGACGTTCTCGGCGGCGGGGCCCTTGGCGCTGTCCACCAGGTCGAACTCCACCCGCTCGCCCTCGGCCAGGCTGCGGAAGCCGCTGCCCACGATCGCCGAGTAGTGGACGAAGCAGTCCTTGCCGCCTCCCTCGGGGGTGATGAAGCCGAAGCCCTTCGCGTCGTTGAACCACTTCACGGTGCCGGTGCTGCGCATGCGGATGCTCCAGGTCGTCGTTCTCTCGCGCGGGACTTCGGTCTGCCCCCCACGCATGGGCATTGCGATGCGTCCGGGCGCGGACGCGAAGTCGCCGGTCCGGCCGTGGAAGACCGGTAGCGTATGATGTGCGGAGGTCGCCGGCCGGGGAGTCTGCGATCCTGCGGGCGGGCGGAAGCGCCTCGGGCGTGCTGCGCCGATGGATGTGTGGGAACGCGCGGCAAAGTAATCCGGGACGCAGAAGGCGTCAAGCTTTTTCGCCGTCCCGTCCGCCGCGTTCCCGAACGCTCGCGCCGCGTCAACTTTGCGTTCCAGCTTCCCGTTCTCCCCCGGCCTGCAACGCTCGCTTTCCGCCGTTGCCCGCCGCCTCCCGGCCCGGTGCCGGGGGCGGGCCTTGCACGGGAGAGGTGGGGCCGGATACTCTCTCCGGACGCTCCGCGCGTCAGCTCGCGCGGAGGTAGGCGCTGGCGCAGATGTCGTAGATGGCGCCGCAGCCGCGCCGCTGGCACTGGTAGGTGCCCAGCCGGGTGCCGTCGTCGTGCCCGCGGAGCGCGCTGACCATGGCCGCGGTGATGCGTATGGCCGGCCGCGCCCCGCAGCGGGGGCAGGCGGCGGCGGGACGCAGCAGCCGCGCGGGCTCGGCCTCGTCGCCGCCCTCGGGGCGCGGCGGGAGCACCGGCCGCCGGATCACCCGGCGTACCGTGGGCGGGCGCGTTTCGCGCCCCGTGTCGGAGCCGCCCTGCATGCTCGCCCCCTTGCCTTCAGGTGCGGACTCCCGCTCGCGCGGGTGCCCGGGTGTAAACATTGACAGATTCTCACGGAGTGTTTAACAGTCTTAACGAATTTAACGCGACAGCCACTTTCGGTCAACCCGTTTTCGGCAATATTTCGGGAAGCGCCATGGCGACGATGAACGAACGGCGGGCGGTGGGCCACCGCATCCGCGCCCTGCGCGAGCGGATGGGGTGGGACCGCGAGGAGCTGGCCCGCCGGGTGGGGGTGCACGCGGGCTCGATCGCGCGCTGGGAGACGGGCGGCGCGGTGCCGCACGCGTACACGCTGGAGCGGATCGCGGAGCTGGGCGGCACCACGGGGGAGTGGCTGCGCACGGGGTCGGCCGCGTCGTCGCCGGCGCCGGGAGCCGCCGCGGCGGAGGGCGGCGCGAGAGGCGGGATGGAGCGGGAGGCGGAGGACCTGTTCGGGTCGTTCGACGCCATGGTGCGCTTCGTGGGCGGGATCGCCCCCGCGGGAGAGGAGCGGCTGCGCAAGCTGGACGCGCTGGAGGGGCTGCGCCGGATGCTCACCGCTCGCGGGGTGCTCCCGGGGTGGTGGTACGACCTGCGCGACCGGGTGGAGAGCGGCGAGCTGTGAGGCGCTTCGCGCGGGTGGCGTGAGTGCGAGCGCGGCGGCGGGCGGCCCTCGCCCGCCGCCGCACGAGCGGCAGCCTTCTCCCACTTTCCAAAGCACGGGAGAGGGTGAGCTCGACGGAGCGGGAGACGCGCCCCCCGCTCCGCGACCGCCGGCGCCGGCTACGGGCGGCGCCGGCTGGAGGGGGAGCCGCCGCGCACCTCGTCGACGCGGTCGAGCCACTTGCCGATGTGGTCCAGTGCCGTGGCCTGCGCGGCCTGCGCCTTCCCCACCGTCTCCAGCTTGTCGGTGATCCGCTCCAGTGGCTTTATCACCTGCTCCATCACGCGCTCCCACTGGAGCTTCTGCTCGGTCTCCACGGTCCCCAGCCGCTCCCTCACGTCGTCGACCGCCCTGCGCAGCTCGGCGTAGTGGGTGTCGAGGTTGTTCACCCGCTCCCCGAACCCGTTCAGGTCGGTCCGGGTGGCGAACGTCCTGCGCAGGCGCTCGACCAGCGCCAGGAGAAGCACGGTGCCCACCGCCCCGCCCCCCAGCAGGTGCGGCCACTCCACGGTGAAGATCGGACTGCCGAGGTCCATGTCGGGCCTCCTTCGGAAATGCCTGCCGGTGCCCCCGGAAGGCAGATGGTACAGTGCGCCGGTCCCGGTCCGGATCGGGACCGGCGGTTCGCGAGCGAAGACCGTCCGCCGCCGTCGGGCGATCGTCCACCGGCAGCTCCTCGCCGCCAGGCGGGCGCCGCTCTCGCTCTCCAGGTCGACCTCGCCACCCTCGCGCCCATCCTCCATGGCCGGCCCGTCGCCTTTCCGCTGCCCGTGCCCCGACGCTCGTCCTTCGTTGCACAGGGCATCGGAGGCGTGGATCGGCCCCTCCCGGCACGTCCAGTGTGCACGAAGGCCCCGGACCGGCGTCTCCGGTCAGGGGCCTTCTCTCGCGATCGGGCGAAGTTCGGATGTCTCGGTCGATCTCGTGAAAAAGAATAACCACATGTGTTTAAAAGGTCAAGAGTGTAATGCGGTCTGTTTAGTCCCTTGTGGATCGCATCCACGCCGGCGAGACGGGTTCGTCCAGGCACAGGTGCTCCTGGCGTAGGTGCAGATCGTGGACGCCGGAGAGCCGGGATGCGCACGACGGGGTAACGGCAATTACACCTTCTTGGGGTCGGATGCGGATCGGCAGCGCAGGTCGGAACGCGGCCCGCGAGTGGACGGGGAGGGCGGGGGCGGGAAACGCGGATGACGGCGAAGCCGCTGGGATTTTTCGTCGGGAAGAGTGGAACTTCGGTTTCTGTCCGGTGTCTTACGCCACAAAGATGCAGCGTCGCACGGTCTCCAGGCACGCGACAGGAGGGACCCATGGCGAGCGCGGACGATCGGGTGATCGAGGCCGCCGAGCGGCTGGTGCGCAGGGCGCGCGGCGCGGTCGCGGAGTACGCGGGCCCGTACTCGCCCGTGCGCACCGACCAGGTGGCGGCGCTGGTGGCGGCCGCCGGCGGGCACGTGGAGGTCTTCGCCTTCCGCTCCGGGACCGTGGCCATGACGCTCCCGCGCTGCAGGGGCGTCTACCCGATCCTGGTCAACCGCGCCGCCGAGCGCACCGACCGCTGGTTCGCGCTGCGGCACGAGGTGGCGCACGTGATGGCGGGCGACGCCGAGGCCGCGGTGTTCCTGCACGACGAGGGCTTCATGACGCACCCGGAGCGCACGGCCGACCTCTTCGCGCTGGCCGACCTGGTCCCCGGGTGGTGGATCGCCCAGCAGCGCCGCGGACGCGCTCCCTGGCGCGCCGTCGCCGCCGAGGTGGTCCTGGCCGTGACCGCCTACGCCGGCACCTGGCCTCCCGAGCGCCTGCGCGACCGCGCCGCCCTCCGCCTGCGCCTCTTCCGCGAGCGCGGCATCTGACGGCGGCCGCGCGTTCCTGCGTGTCCTTCGTGTGGCTCGGGCCGTTTTCCCCGGGGCTCTCTCCCGCGCGGCGGACCCGTGGCACGCGGGCAGCCATCCGGCTATCTTCAGAGTCCCTGGATTCGCGTGGCGCGGGCGCGCGCGGGCCGACGAGCCCCGCCGGGCCGGCGCAAGGCGAGACGGGAGAACGGATTGTGTGACGCGCGCGGCCCCTCGCTCGTCTGTGCGGGTGCCCTGAAGACCCGATCCCGCCCGCGCGGTGCTCCTGACATGACGAACCGGATCCATTCGTACCTCGACGGCGACCTCTCCCTCGACGCGCTCACCCCCGAAGAGCGCGCCGGGGCCGACCGGCTGCGCTCCGTGCTGGACGCCGCCGCCGGGCACCTGCGCGCCACCCCCGCGCCCGACCTCACCGCGCGCGTGATGGCGAGCATCCCGGCCGCGCCCGGGCGCCGGGAAGAGCGCCGCGAGTCGCCGGTGCGGGCGGCGCTCGCCTGGCTCTGGTCGCCGCGCCCGGTGCGCGTGGCCTTCCGCCCGGCGTACGGGGTGGCCTTCGCCGCGCTGGCCGCGCTCGCCGTCCGGCAGATCGGCGGCGATCCCGCGCCGCTGGGTCCCGTGCGGGGCGCCCCCGCCGTGGCCGCGGCGCCGCAGGCGGGGCCGCCGGTGTACGTGCAGTTCCGCCTGGAGTACCGGGGCGCCACGAGCGTCCGCGTGGCCGGCACCTTCACCGGGTGGAAGCCCACCGTGGAGCTGCGCGAGACCGCGCCCGGCGAGTGGACGGCGCTGGTGCCGCTGGAGCCCGGCGTGCACGACTACGCCTTCGTGGTCGACGGCGACCGCTGGGTGGCCGACCCGCACGCGCCGCAGGTGGACGACGACTTCGGCGGCACCAACAGCCGCATCTCTCTACCTCCCCTCGGCAGCACGTGACGCGCGGCAGCTTCCTTCCCCTTCTCGCAGTCGCAGCCCTGCTCGCGCCCGGCACCCTCCCCGCCCAGTGGACGGTGGACCTCGCCGCCGGGCGCGCCGTCCACGACCCCGTCTCCGCACGCGTCGGCAGCACCGTGGCCTCCGTTGGCGTGAGCTACGACGGCGGCCCGGCGCGCTGGCTCTACCTTTCCGCCGGCGCCCCGCTGGGCGACCCCGGCCCGGCCTGGGGCGCGGGCGGCGCGGGCGGCTGGGTGGGCGTCGAGCGCGGCGCCTTCACCGCGGGGATGCTCCTGGGCGCGCACCTCTTCGGCTACGGCGCGGCGGACAGCGCGGCCTCGGGCGGGGGCGCCACCCTGGAGGTGATCCCCACCGTCACCTGGGCCCGCGGGCCCGTGCGCGCCGAGCTCTCGGCCGGCTTCGTGGGCAACGCCGACGCGATGGGCGACTCCACCCGCAGCCGCGGCGTGCTGGACTCGGGGGCGCGGCTCGTCCTGGCGCCCGCCCCCGGCGTGGAGCTCTCGGCCGACGGGCGCTACCTGCGCGCCGACGGCGAGGACTGGCCGTTCGCCGGGGCCTCGGCCCGGGTGGAGCGCGGGGCGTGGAGCGCCTGGGGGTACGCGGGGCGGTGGCTGGGGCGCGACTCGCTGGACCCCAGCACCGCCTACGGCGCCGGCGCGGGGTACCGCCTGGACCGGAAGACGCGCGTGCAGGCCGGCTTCCGGCAGGAGCCCACCGACCCGGTGTACCTGAACGTGCCCCGCCGCTCCTGGAGCCTGCAGGTGAGCCGCGCGCTGGGCCGCGTGCGGGAGGGCGGACGGGCGGCGCCGCCCCCGCTCGCCCCCGCGGTGGCGGGCGGGGTGGCCACCTTCCGGCTCCCGGCGGCGGAGCACGCCGCCGCGCCCTCGCTGGTGGGCGACTTCACCGGGTGGCGCCCCGTGGCCATGACGCTCAGCGGCGGCCAGTGGACGGCCGCCGTTCCCCTGGGCCGCGGCGTCTGGCATTACGCCTTCCGCACGGCGAGCGGAGACGTGGTGGTGCCGCCGGGGGTGCCCACGGTGGACGACGGCTTCGGCGGGAAGTCGGCGGTGCTGCTGGTGCCGTGAGCGCCGTAGCGGATGTGACGCGCGCCGCGCCCTGCTCGTCAGGGAGGCGCACCCACCCACGGAGCAGTACTTAAGTTCGCTGGAGACACGACGATGAGACGCTACCTGCTCGCTGCCCTGCTCGCGCTGGCGCCGCTCTCGGCCGCCGGGGCGCAGGGCACCCCTGAGCAGAGGATCCAGGCGGCCCGGCGGCAGGCCGAGCAGTCGGGCATCCCCGTCTCGCTGCTGGACGGCAAGGTGGCCGAGGGCCGCGCCAAGGGCGTGCCCATGGACCGCATCGCCACGGCGGTGCAGCGCCGGCTGGAGTCGCTCGCCCGCGCCCGGGCGGCGATGACCAGCGCGGGCCGGGTGACGCTGAGCGCGGAAGACCTGTCGGTGGGCGCCGACGCGCTGGAGCAGGGCGTGGAGCCGCGGGCGCTCGGCCGGCTGGCGGCGGCCGCCCCCGGCGACCGGCGCGCCGTGGCCATCGCCGTGCTCACCCAGCTGGTCGCCGAGGGGATGGCTTCCGAGCGGGCGCTGGAGGCGGTGACCGCGGCGCTCGCCCGCGGTCCCGACGCGCTGCGCCAGCTCCCGGGCGAGGCGGCCGCCGCGGCCGCGCGGCGCGGCCCGCCCGACGTCCGCGGCCAGTCGGGCCAGGCGGGCGCGCGCGGCCAGGGGCGCGGGCAGGGCCAGGGCGGCCCCCCGGCCTCGGTCCCCGCTCCCAAGGGGCGGCCCGACCGCCCCGGCAAGCCCTGACCGGCCGAATCTCCTGCGAACCGCGCCGCCCGAAGCCGCTTCGGGCGGCGCGGTCGTTTCTGCGCCTGCGCGGGCGTGGTATCTTGCCGGCCCGGCGCAGAACGAAGCTCCCGCAGGGGGGTATTCGCCGCGTTGGAAGTTTTCGGAGCGAGGAAAAGGCTAAGGATGATCGAGCTCACCGACCGCGCGCGGGAGAAGATCCAGTCGCTGGTGGACGCCGAGGTGGTCCGCGACCCGGCGCTGCGCATCGCGGTGGCCGCCGGCGACGGGCCGAAGAGCCCCCTGGAGCGGCAGTACGCCATCTCGCTGGTGGAGCGCGAGGACAAGGAGAAGACGGAGATCGCCATCAACCTGGACGGCATCCGCGTGCTCCTGAACCTCGACACCTCCAACCTGCTGAGCGGCGCCACCATCGACTGGGCCGAGGAGGACGGCGGCTTCCGCGTGGAGACGCCGCGCCCGCGCCGGGCCGCGCCCCCGCCCGCCTTCGCGTCGGCGGACGGCCCCGGGCTCGACAGCCCCCTGGCCGAGCGGGTGCAGCAGGTGCTCGACGAGCTGATCAACCCGCGCATCGCCATGCACGGCGGCGCGGTGGAGCTGGTGGACGTGGCCGACGACGTGATCTACGTGCGCATGACGGGCGGCTGCCAGGGGTGCTCGGCCTCGGCGGCCACGCTGCGCATGGGAGTGGAGCGGATGGTGAAGGAGGAGATCCCCGAGGTGCAGGACGTCGTCGACCTCACCGACCACGAAGCGGGCGTGAACCCCTACTACTACTGAGCGGCGGATCGACGACGGACGAAGAAGAGCGGGACGACGGTGGCTGCCGTCGTCCCGCTTCTTGTTGGTCTCGTGCTGACTCCGAAAACGCTGTCATCCTGAGAGACTATTGACGAACCGCTCCTTTGGTGTTTCAGCACGCGAAATCAATCCCAAATCCGTGGCTGATTCCCTCTGCGGAGGCTCTGTAGACCACCCAGTAGGACCTCCGAGTGCGCCAAAGTGACGTTTCTCAAAAGTCTCTGAGGGCGCGCACACCGAAGTCGCATCTGCGCAAGAGTGTGTGCGCCCGAAGGATCTGCGGGTGGCGATCGCGCGGCAGCCGGCCTCACGCTCGGGCCCGACCCGCAGATCCTTCGCCGCCGCCGGGCTTTCGCTCATTTCCATGGTTCTGCGCGGCGGCTCCTGAATAGAAACTACGGAGCCGGGGTCGCGCTCTTCAGGCGGCCTTCCGCAGTTCCACCTTGTAGCCGAGCCTCTCCAGACGCCGCTGCAGGCGTCGCGCTACGCGCTCTCCACCCTGGGAGTCGAAGTAGTCCGGG